>DAHZDR010000058.1 GCA_027403435.1 Deltaproteobacteria bacterium | reverse complement strand
AGAGGATTCGATGCCGACGGCGAATTTCGACCTGCGCCGGATTCTGCACGGCGAACAGGATTTCGAATTCCTCAAGCCGATCTTCGTCGGCGACGTGCTGACCGGAACCTCGCGGATCGCGGACGTTTACGAAAAAGCGGGCGGCCGCGGCGGCAAAATGACCTTCATGGTCACCGAGATCGAATACAAGAATCAGCAGGGCGAAGTGGTCGCCTACGCGCGCGGCACGCTGGTCGAGACCGGACAGGCGGTCGGCGGCTGAGAATTCGCGCACCCGATTGCAACTCGCGCGCGGCGGCCGGATGTGGCGCGCGCCTGACGAACCAATAAGGAAGAGACGGCGATGGCGGCGAAAATCAAATATGACGCGGTCAAGGCGGGCGACGCGATTCCGACCGTGACGATCGATCACGTGTCGCGTCCGGACTTCGTGCGCTATGCGGGCGCTTCGGGCGACTTCGTGCCGCTCCATTACGATCAAACCTTCGTCGAGGCGGCCGGTATTCCGACCGTCTTCGCCCAGGGCATGTGGACGGCGGGATGCCTGTCGCGCTGCCTGACGGATTACGCCGGCGCCGGCCAGGTGCGCCGCTTCAAAGTGCGTTTCGCGCGGCAGGTATGGCCGGGCGATACGCTCACCTGCCGCGGCAAGGTGACCGGCAAAAGCGAAAAGCGCGGCGAGAAGCTGGTCGAGGGCGAACTGGAAGTCGTCAACCAGAAGGGCGAAACGGCGGTCAAGGGAAATTTCGCGGTGGCGGCGGCCTGAGCGCCGCGGGTCGGACGGGAACTTGCGCAAGCGATGAACGAACCACGGCACATTATCCTCCACGGCCATTTTTATCAGCCGCCGCGCGAGAGTCCGTGGACGGGATTGATCGCGCCCGAAGCCGGCGCGGCGCCGTTTCCGAACTGGAACGAGCGGATTCTGAGCGAGTGCTACAACGCCAACGCCCACGCCCATACGATGGAAGGGCGGGTGGTGCGGATTCGCAACAATTACGAATCGCTCAATTTCAATTTCGGCCCGACGCTCGCGGCGTGGCTGGAGCGCCACGGCACGGCCGCATGGCGCGCGATTCGCCGCGCCGACGAGGCCGGCGCCGCGCGCAATCATGGACATGGCCCGGCGATCGCGCAGGCCTACAGCCATTCGATCCTGCCGCTGCTCAATGATCGCGACAAGGCGCTGCAAATCGCCTGGGGTGTCGAGGATTTTGCCTACCGCTTCGGACGGCGGCCGGAAGGCCTGTGGCTGCCGGAATGCGGCGTCGATGAGCCGACGCTCGCGGCGCTGGCGCGCGCCGGCGTCGCCTACACAATCCTCGCGCCCGAACAGGGCCGTTTCGACGGCGCCGGCGATCGCGAAGCGGGACCGTTCCAGTGGCGCGCGGGCGACGGGAGCGTCGCGGTTTTTCGCTTCGATCGGGAATTGTCGCGCGAAGTTTCGTTCGGCGACGCGCTTGCCGACGGCGCCCGCATGGCCGAACATATCGCCCATGCGGCATGGGGAATTCCGCCTGGCGCGGCCCTGATGATCGCGACCGACGGCGAAACCTTCGGCCATCATAAGAAGACCGGCGCCGCCGAACTGGCGCGCGCCCTGGACCTGCTCGAACGGCGCGACGGCCTGGTCGTGACCAACTGCGCCGCCTATCTGGCCAGCCATGGGATGCGCGGGAGTTTCGCAATCGACGGAGTCTCGGCGTGGAGTTGCGCGCATGGCGTCGATCGCTGGCGCGCGGAATGCGGATGCCGCATGGAGGAGCATACGCGGCAGCATTGGCGCGCGCCGTTTCGCCATGCGATGGAATTGGTGAAGGATCAGGCGAACCTGGTTTACGATCGTTTCGCGCCCGCGCTTGTGGCTGACCCGGACGCGGCGCGGCTGGAATCGATACGGCTGCTGGTGGACGCGAATCCGGCGATCCGCGAGCGATTCTTCGAGCGCTATCGGGTGGCCGGCGAGGATCGGCGCGAACGCTTCCTGCGGCTGGCCGAGATGCTGCGGGCGGCGCATGCGGCGCTCACCAGTTGCGCATGGTTCTTCGACGATTTCGGCGGGCCGGAAGGACGCGTCGCGCTGCGCTGGGCGGCGCGATCGCTGGAACTGGCGGCGGAATTCCTGCCCAGCGCCGAACCGGATTTGCTCGCGCGGTTGCGCGAAATCCATTCCAACCGCCGCGAAGTCGGCGACGCCGCCACGCTCTATCTGAGTCTCAAGACGCGCGAAGCGCGCGGGAGGATATGAACCGCGATGGCCGCCAACAAAACCACGACGAATATCGAATCGGTGCTGCGCGAAGGGCGGAAGTTCGAACCGCCCGCCGAATTCGTCGGCAAGGCGCACGTCGGTGGACGCGCCGCCTATGACGCCCTGTGGCGGCGGGCCGAGCGCGACCCGGAGGGTTTCTGGGCCGAATGCGCGCGCGAACTGGAATGGTTCAGGCCCTTCGACATGGTGCTCGAATGGAAGTTTCCGTTCGCCAAATGGTTCCTCGGCGGCAAGCTCAACGCCGCGTATAACTGCCTCGACCGCCATCTGAAAGGACCGCGCCGCAACAAGGCCGCGCTTATCTGGGAGGGTGAGCCGGGCGACTCGCGGATGCTAACCTACCAGATGCTGGCGGATGAGGTCGGACGCTGCGCCAACGCGCTCAGGAAGCTCGGAGTCGAGCCGGGCGACCGCGTGGCGATTTACCTGCCGCTGGTCCCGGAGGCGGCGATCGCGATGCTCGCGTGCGCGCGGATCGGCGCGATTCACTCGGTGATCTTCGGCGGCTTTTCCGCCGAGGCGCTGGTCGATCGAATCAACGACGCCGAGGCCAAACTGGTGATCACGGCCGACGGCGGATGGCGCCGCGGGCAGAAGGTCGAACTCAAGGCCAACGTTGACGCCGCGCTCCCGCGCACGCCGTCGGTGCGCAACTGCCTCGTGCTGCGGCGGCTCGGCGACGCGGTCGCGATGGAGCCGGGGCGCGACGTCTGGTGGCACGACGCGGTTCCCGGCGAGCGTCCGGATTGTCCGCCGTATCAGGCCGATTCGGAGCATCCGCTGTACACCCTCTATACTTCCGGCACCACCGGCAAGCCCAAGGGCGTCGTGCATACCACGGGCGGCTATCTCACTCATCTGCTAATGACGATGAAGTGGGTATTCGACCTCAGGGAAGAGGATATCTACTGGTGCACCGCCGATATCGGCTGGGTCACCGGCCATAGCTACGTCGTCTATGGTCCGCTCGCGGCGGGCGCGACCGTGGTGATGTACGAGGGCGCGCCGAATTTTCCCGAAAACGATCGCTTCTGGGCGATTATCGAAAAATACCGCGTCAATATCCTCTACACCGCGCCGACCGCGATTCGCACCTTTATCAAGTGGGGCGATTCGTGGGTGAAGAAGCACGACCTTTCGAGCCTGCGCCTGCTCGGCACGGTCGGCGAACCGATTAATCCCGAAGCGTGGATCTGGTATCACAAGACGATCGGCGCGGAGCGCTGTCCGATCGTCGATACCTGGTGGCAGACCGAAACCGGCGGCATCCTGATTTCGCCGATGCCCGGCGCGATCGCGGCCAAGCCTGGCTCGGCGACCTTGCCGCT
>DAHZDR010000033.1 GCA_027403435.1 Deltaproteobacteria bacterium | reverse complement strand
CTGCTCGTCGCGGCTAAGATGCTGGCCAGGAAAGATGAGAAGCGCGTACTCCAGCCACGCCGCGTGCAGGTCATGCCACGCCACGTCGTCGAGTGCGGCAAGCTTGACGCCCGTCACCACGGCGCCGAACGTGGCGTCGATAGGTTCGATGTCGAATACATGCGCCATAGGAACCTCCGATCGATCGCGAGGCGCTCAGGAGCCCCGGCACAAAAGCTATCAAACCACCCCCGAATCGGTCAAAGCAGTCATTACCTGAGATCGGGATCACTTTCCGGATTTCTGACCGCTGTGGCGCGATTTGACCCGCATCCCATGTTTGGTCCGGGGATAATGAGGGTTCACGGTTGGTGCGCTATTCTAATATCAGCTTTTCGGACCGCCTTCCACCCGGTTTGAGGGCGGGCCAGAAAGCGTTATAGGCTCTGGATCCGCGGCCGGCGCGCCGTGCCTCGCGCCAGCCGAGCGGTTCGGCGTGTAGCATCCCGGGACCGGCGACTGGGAGGCCAAGATCGCCGGGAGGCGGCGGACCCAACTTTGACCAGGCATCTGGAGAAACCCCTATGGCTAATTCACAACACGCCAATTTCGACGCGGTGATTGTCGGCGCCGGCTTCGCCGGGATGTACATGCTGCACAGCCTGCGCGATAAACTCGGCCTCTCGGCGCGGGTCTACGAGACCGGCAATGGCATCGGCGGCACGTGGTACTGGAATCGCTATCCGGGCGCGCGCTGCGACTCCGACAGCTACGTTTACTGCTACATGTTCGACCAGCGGCTGCTGCGGGAATGGGAGTGGTCCGAACGCTATCCTGAACAGCCCGAAATCCTGCGTTACCTCAACCACGTCGCCGACCGTTTCGACCTGCGCAAGGATATCCGCTTCAACACGCGCGTCACCGAGGCGCGCTTCGACGAGAACGCCAACCGCTGGACGATCCGCACGGAGGCGGGCGAGGTCGTTACCGCGAAGTACTTCATTGGCGCGGTCGGATGCCTGTCCGCTTCGAATCTGCCGAAGTTCAAGGGACTCGAAACCTACCAGGGCAAGCATTACCACACTGGACATTGGCCGCACGACGGCGTCGATTTCACCGCCAGGCGGGTCGGCATCATCGGCACCGGCGCGACCGCGGTGCAAGCCATCCCGGTAATTGCCCAGCAAGCCAAGCGCCTCACCGTGTTCCAGCGGACGCCCAATTTCTGCGTGCCGGCGCGCAACGGCAAGGTGGATCCCGAGGTGGCGAACGCCCGCAAGGCCGACTACGACGCGATCCGCGAGCGCATCCGCAACTCCTCCTTCGGCTTTGAGTTGTCCTTCATCGAAAAGTCGGCGCTCGAAGCGTCGCCGGAGGAGCGCGAGCGCACGTTCAATGCGATGTGGGACCAGGGCGGCTTCAGCTTCTGGCTGGCCAACTACCAGGACATGTTCTTCAGCAAGGAGGCCAACGAAGTCTGCGCCGAATTTCTGCGCGGGAAGATCCGCGAGACGGTCAAGGACCCGGCGATCGCCGAAAAACTGATCCCGAAGACCTACTTGTACGGCACCAAGCGCCAGCCGCTGGATAGCAACTATTTCGAGACGTTCAACAAGCCCAACGTCTTGCTGGTGGACGTGAACGAAACGCCAATCGAAGAGATCACGCCGCGGGGAATCCGCACCAGCGACAGGGAACATGAGCTCGATATCATCGTATTCGCCACCGGCTTCGACGCCATGACCGGCCCGTTGAAAAAGATCGACATCCGCGGCCGTGGCGGCCAGACCCTGTCGCGGAAATGGGACGACGGCCCGCACAGCTACCTGGGCGTGGCGGTTGCGGGATTCCCCAACATGTTCACCATCACCGGCCCCGGCAGTCCCTCGGTGATGAGCAACATGCCGGTGTCGATCGAGCAACATGTCGAGTGGATCACAGGCTGCATCGAACACATGCGCCAGCATGGCCTCGCGACGATGGAGGCGCGGACCGACGCGGAAGCGCAGTGGACCGCGCACGTCGCCGAAGTGGCCAACGCCTCGCTTTTTCCCACCGCCGACTCCTGGTACCTCGGCGCCAACATTCCCGGCAAGCCGCGCGTGTTCATGCCTTACCTGGGCGGCGTCGGGCCTTACCGGCAAAAGTGCGACGAGGTCGCGGCAAAGGAGTATGAGGGCTTTACTTTCACCGCGTAGCGTCGCGGCCCGGGCAAGCTCCGGTTAAATGGCAGCCCAGGAATGACGGCATGGGACTGGCGGACGCCAGGCGGCTTATGGGGCTGGAAGAGGAGAATCGACGCCTGAAGAAGCCGCTGACGGAGGCGATACTGGATAATATCGCGCTTAACGCCCCGCTCGGAAAAAGCGGATTACACTTCAATTGGTTGTCCGGCTATCTGACCAGGGAGTTGAACGGCGAAGCCGTCAGCGTTTGGCGACTTAACCCGAGCGTCCACCAACTTGGGGCAAGTTCACTTGCCTGAGACGCAAGCGTGGGGAGCGGCATGCCGCTCCCCACGAATTGCCGAACTCCGCTGTTAACCGATTTCAGCGTTGATTTGCGCGCTGCCGGTGTTGTTGCCGATAGTCAGCGTTACCGTGACCGGATTACTGATGCCCGTGAGGGTCGCTCCGTGGCCTTCGGCCTGCAGCGTATAGCTGCCGCCCCCGACTGAATCGATCCGCAACTGCAACGACACGTTATTGATGACGCCCTCGAACACGTAAGCCCCTTGCTCTTGTTGGTTGAAGGATCCCGCCGGAATCGTCACCGAGTAAGGTCCTATCTGCAGCGTTACGGCTTCCGTCACAGGATTGACGCCGGTGCTTCCGGCGCCCAGGGTGAAGCTTGAGTCGAGTTCGAAGACGCCGGGCGCAACCGCAACCTCAAGCTTTCCGGTAAAACTCGCGAATTGCGTATTGGTATCGACGAATTCATACGCGCCGATGTCGCACTTGGATTCGCCGTTGTCCGGACGCGTCACTCCGCGCTGATCGGTGGTGACGGGATTGCCGGCAACGTCGGTACAGTCCGCGGCGTCAATCGCGACGCTGCCGGATTGCAGCGCCATGGTTTCTGTGGCGCCGGGTGCGTTTAGCGCCAGCGCCCCCAAGTCGAGCTGAGCCGAAGTTACCTTCGTGAAGTTGCTGGTTCCACAGCTTCCGTCGGTGTCCAGATTGACGCCCAAGGCGGTTACCGTCCCGTAACAATCGCCGCCGCCGCCAGAACTGTTGGCGACAATCGAGTTTTTGACCGTCGCCGTCCCGCCGAAGTCGTCGGCGATTCCGCCGCCGTACGTGGCGGCGTTGCCCGCGATGGTGCTGTCGCTGAGCGTAATTGTGCCGACGTTGTAGATGGCGCCGCCGATACCATTGCTCGATGAGGCGGAATCGTCCGAGAATGTGCTGTTGATGATCGTGGCCGTGCCATAGTTGAAAATGCCGCCGCCGCCCGTGGCGGAGTTGCCCGAGAGCGTGCTCTGGCTAAGCGTAAGCGTGCCGCCATAGTTGGCGATGCCACCGCCGAGGCCGATGGCGATGTTGCCCGAGAGCGTAATCTGGCTGAGCGTAAGCTTGCCGCCGTTGTTGTAGATGCCGCCGCCATCGTTGTCGGAGAAACCGTTCTGGATAGTCAGGCCTTGAATCGTGACCGTGTAGTTGGCTTCAATAGTAAACACGATTCCGTTTCCACCGCCGTCCACAATCGTGCTGGTCGCGCCCTGCCCCTGGATCGTCAGGTTTTGGTTAACGTCGATGCCCGATTCGTAGTAAGTGCCAGCCTCGATACTGATAATATCGCCACTGCTAGCCGCCGCAATGGCGGCTTGAATCGTCGGATAGTTGCAATCGCTTGCGCAGACCGTGTACGTGGCGGCGTAGCTGGACGCCGCGGGCGCCAAGCCCAAGGCCAGCGCGCCCAGCAGCATCAGTATCGCCGTCCGCGGCAAGTTCGAGTACGCATCTCTTGAGCGCGCAAACCAGCGACCGCGCCGCGGTATCCGGCAGGCGCCGATGATCGCGGGATTGGCAATGTCGGGTCTGGTGGAGGACGGTCCTGGACGCATGTTGGCTCCCCTCTGCTAGGTCAGGCGGGCTCCATCGCTGGTACGGAAGCTAGGACGCTCGCGTGGTTTTGAGCGAAGTTGCCACCAATCCCGATATAAGGCAAGCAAAATTGATCATATCTTATTTTATCTTGCCGCATCTGGTTTTGACTTGTCATAACAATTCACAATTCACGTTTCCTTGCTTGAACGTGATAGGCGTCAGGCGGCAATTTTCTGGCGAGGTGGACTGACGCCCGCACTCCCTCGATAGGCCACGCGGGACAAAATGGCGCCACATGGCGCCATTAGTGGGCGGACGGAGCGCTAAACCGGCATTTGCGGGGCATACGGGATGGGCCGGGCGGTTGTGGCCCGGCCCGGCGATGTATTATCAGTCAGGCGAAGGAACAGGGAAACGCGGCGCGCGCCCTTGGTGCGCGGCTTCCGCGCAGAGGAGCGGTTCAGGATGGAGCAAGCGCCAGCGGCTACCGCGCCGACGGAGCCGACCAGCCGATTCGTCACGATCAACGGACTCAACCTGCACTATCTGGATTGGGGCGGCGATGCGTCGCGCCATACGATTGTGCTGGCGCATGGCGGAACCGCGCACGTCCATTGGTGGGACGAGGTGGCGCCGCGGCTGATCGAGTATGGGCGCGTGATCGCCTTCGACTTCCGCGGTCATGGCCGCAGCGAATGGCCCCATCCGGCGCATTACGGGCCGGCGGCGCATATTGCCGACCTGCGCGAATTCATCGCACGGCATCTGCAAACGCCGGTCGTGCTGATCGGCCATTCGATGGGCGGGGAATTATCGCTGCGCCTCGTCGCGCGCCATCCGGAGCTGATCGAGGGCTTCGTTTCGATCGACGCGCCGGCGGGCGGACCGCCATTGCTGACGCGCCTTAAATGGCGCTGGAAGCGGCGGCGTCAGGGCGGAGCGCGGCCGGACTTCGCCAGCGCCGAGGATTTGGTGCGGCGCTTTCGGCTGTCGCCGCCGGGGCACAATCTGACCGGCGAACAACTGGCGACGCTCGCGCTCAAGAGCGCCGAGCGGTTACCGAACGGACGCTGGGCGTTTCGCTTCGACCCCGAGGCGCGCGCCTGGCCGCATCGGCGCCGCGAATGGGGCCGCGTGTCGCTCAGAAAAATCACGCCGCCGACGCTGATCATCCGCGGACGGCATAGCGCCCTGATGACGGCGCGAACGGCGCGCCTGATGCATCGGCGGATACCGGACGCGCGCTTCGTCGAAATTCCCGACGCGCACCATCACGTGCCGCTGGATAATCCGCGGGCGACGGCGGCGGCGATCGGCGAGTTTATCGCGGCGCTCAAGCCCGGCGCCGGCGCGCGTTAGCAAAGCTCAGATGCGCATCAGCCATTCGCTCAGATCGACCGACAGGGCCTCGCCGTCGGTGAGCATCAGCGACTTCGGCGAACGGCGCAATTGCACCTTGCTGGCGTCGAGCTCGCGCGGCAGCAGGTAAATCAGGTCGCCCGCGAACAACGAAACGACGCGGACGCGCTCGTCGCCATGACGTTCCGAACCGGAGATTTCGTAGGGGCTCAGATGGAACGGATAGCCGCGCACGCGCAGGGCGACATCGTCGTATTCCTCGATCACGCCGACGAAGAAGCGCGTGTTGTCGTCTTTGAAGAGTTTGCGATCGACGATTAGAACGCGATCGCCGTCTTTGAGCGCCGGCATGGATAAGCCTCCCCGATTCGCTATGCAATGCGGAGTCGCCATTGAATTTTACGCATCGGACGGAATTAAAGCGACGTGCTCCGGCAACCTTATCCGGTCAAGCGCGGGCGCGTTGGCGCCGCGGCGGGGCTGAAATAGCGCGTCCGCAGCCATCCGGAAACGTCCACCAGCGCGATCATCACCGGCACTTCGATCAGCGGACCGATCACGGCGGCGAAAGCCTCGCCGCTGCCGATGCCAAAGGCGCCGACGGCGACGGCGATAGCAAGTTCGAAATTGTTGGAGGCCGCCGTGAACGACAGCGTGCAGGCGCGCGGATAGGAAACGCCGGCGCGCGCGCTGATCGCGAACGAGAGCGCGAACATGATCGCGAAGTAAAGCGCGAGCGGAAGCGCGATGCGCAGCACGTCGAACGGCAGCGCGACGATCGCGCGGCCGTTAATCGAGAACATCACGACAATCGTGAACAGCAACGCCGTCAGCGTCAGCGGCGCGATTCGCGGAATGAATTCGGCGTAATACCAGTCGCGCCCGCGCAGGCTGGTTAGCCCAATCCAGGTCGTCAGGCCGGCGGCGAACGGCACGCCCAAATAGAGCCCGACGCTCGCCGCGATTTCGCCGATCGTGATGTGCACGGTCGCGCCGGCGAGGCCCAGCCATCCGGGCGCGACTGTGATAAAGAACCACGCGTACGCGGAGTAGAAAAGCACCTGAAAAATTGAATTGAAAGCGACCAGGCCGGCGCAATAATCGGCGTCGCCGGCGGCGAGGTCGTTCCACACGATGACCATCGCGATACAGCGCGCGAGGCCGATCAGAATCAGCCCGACCATGTATTGCGGATTGCCGCGCAGGAAAATCACCGCCAGCGCGAACATTAGGACCGGACCGATAACCCAGTTCTGAACCAGCGAAAGCGCAAGGATTTTCCAGTCGCGGAAAACGTCGAAGAGTTCGTCGTAGCGCACCCGCGCGAGCGGCGGATACATCATAACGACCAGGCCGGCGGCGATCGGCAGCGAGGTTGTGCCGACGCTCAGCGCGTCAAATCCGCGGTGGATGCCCGGAAATGCGTAGCCAATCGCGACGCCGGCGGCGATCGCGAGGAAAATCCAGAGCGTGAGCAGGCGGTCGCCGAGTGCAAGGCGGCGAATCGGACCCGCGGCTGAATCATTCATCAAACGGCTCCGCCGCGCGTGGGCCTGACCGCCGCGCGTGGGCGCGCCGGCGCCGCGGCCCGGACGCCGCCGGCAGGCGCGCACAATTCCGGCCGCCCGCCGCAGCAGTTGCGCGTCAGGTAATCGATCAGGCCGGTCATCGCGGGGTAGTTGGCGCTATAGATAATCGAGCGGCTCTGACGGCGCGAATCGATCAGGCCGGCGAAACGGAGCTGGTTCAGATGGAACGAAAGCGTGGGCGACGGCAAACCGAGGCGCCGGCCGATTTCGCCAGCGGCCACGCCCTCGGGACCGGCTTCGACCAGCAGGCGAAAGATCTCGAGGCGGGTTGCCTGGGCCAGCGCGGCCAGTCCGCCGATCACCGCCGATTGCTTCATATTTTTAGAGATATAGAGATATTGCGGACGCCAGGCAAGCGCGGCGGCCGATGGATGCTCCCGGCAGTCGGCCGCCGCGCGCGCTGCGCGCCTCAGAGCGCGGCGTAGAGCGCTTCGAGCAGGGCGCGCGTGCGGGGATCGACGATAATGTACGGACCCATCTTGTTCATCACGTAGCCGAAGCCGATTTTCGCGTCGGGATCGGCGAAGCCGAGCGATCCGCCGGCGCCGGGATGGCCAAAGGCGCGCGGGCTGGGGCCGAACGGATCATCGGGCTTGGTCAGCATGAAGCCGGTGCTGAAGCGGGTGGGAATGAGTAAAACTTCGTCCGGACCGAAGGATTCCTCCGTGCACGCGCGCTGAATCGCCGCTGGCGAGAGCGCGCGGACGCCGTCGATTTCGCCGCCGCGCGCGAGCGCGCCGTAAAGCCGCGCGAGCGCCCGGGCGTTGGCATGGCCGTTGGCGGCGGGAATTTCGGCGCCGCGCCACGCGCGCGCGTTGACCGCGCCAAGCTTCATCGGCGTGCCAGGATTGTTGAAGGCCCGGGCCGTGACCGAGTCCGGATGCTCCTGCGAGTACTTGAAAAGATTGACCGCGCCGGGCGGCGGCGGCGGCGACGGAAGCATCTGCGCGCAACGCGCATCTTCGCTCGCGGCCAGACCGATATGGCAATCGAGGCCGAGCGGCGCCGCGATTTCGTCGTGGAACCAGGCGCCGACGCTTTTGCCCGTGATCCGGCGGATGACCTCGCCGACCAGCCAGCCGATCGTAATCGCGTGGTAGCCGTGGCGCGTGCCGGGCGTCCACCACGGCTCCTCGGCGGCGAGCGCCGCCGCCATCCGGTTCCAGTCATAGATGGCGTCGTCGGGCAGCGGCGCACGCAGGGCGGGCAACCCCGCGCGATGGCCGAGCAACTGGCGCACGGTGATTCGCTCCTTGCCCGCCTGGCCGAATTCCGGCCAGTACTTCACCACCGGCGCGTCGAGATCGAGCCGCCCCTGATCAACCAGCCGATGCGCGCAGATGGCGAGCATCCCCTTGGTCGTCGAAAAAACGTTGACAATGGTGTCGCGGGTCCACGGCCGCGTGCGTTCCTTGTCGGTATGGCCGGCCCAGAT
>DAHZDR010000005.1 GCA_027403435.1 Deltaproteobacteria bacterium | reverse complement strand
TGGTCCGCGGATAATGAGAGTTCCCGGTTAGTAGCATGGTTCTGATATCAGCTTTCCGGCCCGCCCTCAAACCGGGTGGAGGGTGGGCCGGAAAGCGTTATAGGCTCCGGGTCCGCGGCCGGCGCGCCGTGCATCGCGCCGGCCGCCGGTTCCTGAACGGCCTGAGCGGCCGGAGCGGGCGGCGGCGGCTCGGGCGCGCGCTGCAGCGCCGGCGTCGAGATCGCGACCAGTTTGAGGGCGGGCTCGCGATTGAGCGCGTCGAGCAGGCGGCGGCTCAATTCGTCCGAGGACTGGGTGGCGATCGCCAGCGGCGCCGGGTAGCGCAGCACGATTTCGAGGCCGCTGACGCCCAGATGCATCCGGGTCTGCGGACGCGGCGTGTCGAAACGCACGTTGAGGCTGGTTTCGACGTGGCGATAGTCGTGCAGGATCGCGTCGCGGAAACGGGCGAAGACCTCGCCGACGACCTCCTCGACGCGCTTTTCCGCAAGCCGCCAGTCGCAGTCGGGCGCGAGCGTGAGGCGCAGTTCGTTCCATATGTAGTTGGCGCCCGGAATCGGCTTGAAGAAATTGCCGTTGCCCTGGAACAGGATCGAATTGGGAAAGACCACGATGCGGCCGGTCGGCTGCTGCGCGTCGGAATTCGCCGACAGCTCCATCATGGTGAGCTTGAACAGGCTGATTTCAAGCACGTCGCCGGTGATGTCGGCGAGCTGGACGCGGTCGCCAACGCGGATGCCGTAGCGGCCGCTCACATAAAAATAGCCGGCGATCGAGATGAAGACGTTTTGCAGCGCCACAGCGACGCCCGCCGCCGCGAAGCCCATGATCGTGGTGAGCGCGCTCAGTTCGCTGGCGAAATCGAGCAGGACGATCATGATGACCACGAAGGCGATCACCAGGCGGCGCGCCTTCATCAGATGATGGCGGCGCTGAAGGTCGGCGATATAGCGGAAGGTAAGGATGCGCCAGAGCGCGGCGGCGCCGAAAATCAGGCCGAAGATGACGGCAAAGCCGGCGGTGTGCAGGATCAGCGCGCGCACCTCCTGCTTGAAGCGGTTGGCGACGAAACCACGCCAGCGCTCGAGATTGGCGGCATAGAGACCGAGCGTGACCTGCTGTTTGGAGAGCGGCAGCAGAGCGTCGGCGATCAACTTGTGGCGCGTCATCAGCGCTTCGAAGGCCCGCTTGCTGGCGTTGAGCGTGGCGATATCGCTGGAGCGGGTTTGCGAGGCGGCGGCGGCGCCCTGGCGGACAATCTCCTGGAGCATCGCGAGCAGCGGGACGCGCTGGCGCTGGACGACTTCGGCAAGGCTCCGCGTCGCCTTGATCGAATCCTCGAGCATCTGGTCCTTGTGGGTCAACCGGAGCAACTCGCCGAAGCCGCCGAAGAAGCCGAACACGGCGGCGGAATTGGAATTGGCGGCGGCCGCGGCGGCCGATTTGTCGTAGGCGAGTTGTGGCACGCTGCGTTCGAGTTCGTCGATTTGCGCGTCCAGTCCGGAAGTGACGGCCGCGGCGGGATTGCCGCCGGACTCGAACGCGATCAGCGCGTCGAGCGAATCGATCTGGGATTGCGCAAGCGTGCTCTGGCCCTGGAGGCTGACGATTTTTTGCTGAAGCGCGGCGCGATCGCGGCGGCGGGCGCGGGCGAGCCGCGTCCGCAGATCGGCCATCCGCGCCTTGGCGGCGGTGAGTGCGGCGAGCGTCTGTTCGCGGCGCGCGACCAGCTCGCGCAAGTCGGAGGGGCCGGCGGCGGCCACGCTGGCGCCGGCTTCAATCACGCCGTCGCCGTATAGCGATTTGAGCAGGGTGGCCTCGGCGCGGGCGTATTGAAAGGCGAGCGCGACCACTTCGTCGGCCATCTGACGATCGTTGGAAACAAACAGGATTTCGACCGGATCTTTGGCCGCGCGCGCTTCGATTCCGAGCCGCCGGCGCCATCCAATAATGTCGCTCAAGTAATTGATCACGGCGGCGCGTTCGTCATGCGCGGCGGCGGACGTCGGCGCGGGCGAAGCGACGGCGCCAGAGGCGGAAAGCGCAGCCGACGGAGCGGCGAGCGCGAGTCCTTCAAGCAGGCATACGAGAATCAGCGCGTGGCGGAAAGCTTTCGACAAGGGACTAATTTTGGCCATTGGACGACGCCGGCCAGTCTAGCATCGGAAACCGGGCGCATCGACGCGGCGCGCGGGCGGCCTTGGGTTCAGAACACGGGCCCGCGCTTTTCCAGGAACGCCTGGATACCTTCGCGATAGTCGCGGCCGAAATAGACCTCGCGCCGCAGTCCTTCCAGATATTCGTAGGTGGCGGGCGCGATCGGCGAAGCCTCGCTGAGGACGCGGATGGTCTCCTTGAAGGCGGCAATCGCGGCGGGCGAGCGGCTGGCGATCGTGCGCGCGATTTCCAGAGTGCGCGCCGCGAGTTCGGCGGCGGGCACGATCGCGTTGACGATACCGACCTGCAAGGCGCGATCGGCGGGCAGCGGGTCGGCGGTAAAGAACATCTCCTTGACGACGGCCAGCGGGATGCGGCTCATGAAATCGAGGAAGCCGGCGACGTTGTAAGGCAATCCGAGCTTGGCGGGGGTGATCGCGAAAGCGCAGGTTTCGTCGCCCAGAACGAGGTCGCAGCTCATCACGAGGTCGCAGGCGCCGCCCCACGCGCCGCCCTGAACCATCGCGATAACCGGAGCGGGAAAGGCCTTGACCGCCCGCAGGAGACATTCGAGCGGGTCGTTGTAGGGCAGCGGATCGACGCCGGCCCGCGGCAGTTCATCGACGGCGTGTCCGGCCGACCAGACCTTGCCGGGGACGGCGGAACGGATAATCACGGCGCGGGCGCGCGCGGCTTTGAAGCGTTCGAACGCGGCGAGAATTTCGTCAACCATCGCGGCGCTGAGCGCGTTGCGGCGCGGGTAATTGTCGAAGGCGATGGTCGCGATCGAGTCGGCAAGATCGGAGCGAATCAGCGGCATCGGAATATACCCTGGACCGGCAGTGGCCGGCGCAACGCGACCGGCGCGGTGATTGTAACCGCCGGCCGCGCGAATGGCGACAGGCGTCACGGAGCGCGGCGCGCGGGAATTTTCGCGAGGAATCGATATGGCGGGAAAAAAAGAATGGAGGCAGGCAGTGGGGAATCTGCCTGCCTCCCGGAGGGAGCGAGGACTTTTGGGGATCGCGCGCCTCGCCGACGCGAAGACTTAACGAGACGCCGTGGCCGGCATAATCCAGTTGGGCGGCCGCAATGCGGCCGTCGCAACGTTGGCGTCGCGGGCGGCGGCGTCATAGCAGCCGAACTTGAACATCCGCTGAGCGGCCCAATATTCGTTTTCCGCAACCGGATTGTACGAACCGGCCTCTTCCAGCGCGATTATCCGGGCATGGAGATCGGAAAGTTGCCGCTGAACCTCCGCCTGGGTCGGCACAACGTCAGCCCAGATAGCCTGAACCTGATTGGCGTCGAAGGCCGCGACCGGAAACGCAACGGCGCCAAACAATCCCAGCGCGCCCGTGACAGCTAAAATCGCTCTGAAATTCCGCATGACCTTAAGAACTCCTCGGCCAGACAATCGAGCTGGCGGCGGGAGGATCCGCCATAC
>DAHZDR010000434.1 GCA_027403435.1 Deltaproteobacteria bacterium | reverse complement strand
TCATGGCTACGGATTTGCTTCGCGATGGACGTATGGGACCAATCAATCTGCTCTTCATGACGCTCCTCCACTGACCGTCTATAAATAAGCCGAAGACACTCGTAGAGCAACCTTTATGCCGTACCCGGCAATATCCCATATTGAGGCAGTTCGAGATGAAATTATTCCATAAAACTCGCTTCAGATACTTAAAAAATGATTACACCGCTATTTGCCCATAGACGCGCGAATTTACCCCTGATCGGCCAAATCATGAAATCTGTGCGGAATTACATATCAACCGCACCTGCATCCGCGCGAATTCACGGATAAATGGCCATCGTGGCAAGGTTTGCCTTCGCGGATGAGGCCGCCATACCCCTTATGAGGCGTTTGCGCCGCACACTGCGCAAGCGCGCGCTATCTATCGCAACGCTGAAAAGTTTGGTTCAGAAGGACTGAATCGGGCTAAACCACTTCAATTGCGCAGGCGGTGCGCTCGACGACCCGGCCGATAATCCGCGCTTCGGCGTTGCCCGCCCGTTGCAATTCCGCCACCAGCGCCTCGGCGTCGGCCGCGCCCAGCGCGATCAGCAATCCGCCTGAAGTTTGGGGATCGAAGACGATTTCGGCCATTTCATCGGCGACTTCGTCGGCGATCGCCACGCGTGGAGCGTAAAACTCGCGATTGCGCCGGCCGCCGCCGGGAATCATCCCCGCGCGGATCAAATCGAGCACGCCGGGCAGCAGCGGCAGATCGGACTCCTCGATACGCAGCGTCACGCCGCTGCCGTCGGCCATCTTGACGCCGTGGCCGGCGAGGCCGAAGCCGGTAATGTCGGTCGCGGCGTGCGGGTCGCGCCGCAGCATCGCGCGCGCGGCGGCGGCGTTCAGTTCGGCCATCGCGGCGACCGCGGCGGCGTATTGATCGGCGGGTAGCGCGGCGCGTTTGAACGCGGTCATCAGGACGCCCGTGCCGAGCGGCTTGGTCAGCACCAGGGCGTCGCCGGGCCGGGCGCCGACGTTGCGGATCACGCGGCGCGGGTCGATCACGCCGGTCACCGCCATGCCGAATTTCACTTCCTCGTCGGCCACGCTATGGCCGCCGACGATCGCGACGCCGGCCTCCGCCGCCTTGGCGATCGCCCCGCGCAGAATCTCCGCCAGCATCTCGCCCGGCAAGCCCGACTGCGGCCAGCATACGAGGTTGAGCGCCGTGCGCGGCTCGCCGCCCATCGCATACACGTCCGAGAGCGAGTTGGCGGCGGCGATTTGGCCGTAGGTGAACGGGTCGTCCACCACCGGCGTGAAGAAATCGACCGTAGTGACGATCGCCAGGTCTTCGCGCAGCAGATACACGCCCGCGTCGTCGCCGGTGGCGATACCGACGATCACTTCGGGATGATTCCCGAAGTCCAGACGCGACAAAACCGCCTCGAGGTCCGCCGGACCGAGTTTTCCGGCTCAACCCGCCGCCTTGCAGCGGGCGGTCAGCCGAATCAGTTCCGTACGCGTCGGATTGGCGTCGTCCTTGACAGCCATCGCGAGGGAGTCTAGCGCCGGGCGGCGGCGCCGCTCAATGGCTGGCGCGCGATCGCCTGGTCCGCCGCCGCCGCGCGCCGGCGCGGCGGCGCACGGCCCCGTTGTGCGCGCACGATTGCGCGCAGGCGGGCGATCGGGCGGCAGCGGGCATGCGGAGCGGCGGGCGGGTCAGGCGGACCAGCGGGCGACGTCGAAACCTTCGGGCAATTCCACAAACATCACGCGCGCCGGACCCTCGATCACCCGGGTCGAATGGCCGCGGCCGGTCAGATCGTCGGCGATGAAGGCCTGTCCCGCCGCGGCGCGCCGTTTTTGGCCGTCGGTGGTTTCGACTTCGACCACGCCCGTCAGCACCACCACGATTTGCCGGGCGGGCGCGTGATGCCACCGCTGGTCGAGTCCGGCGGGAAGTTCGACGAAGCGCACGCCCGGCGACGGCCATGCGTTGGATTGGAGCAGGGTCGCGCCAGAGGGATTCGACCGCGGCTGATCGATCGGCGCCTCGATTTCCTGGAAGCGCGATTCGCCCTCGGGCGTTGCGTGAAAACGGATTATCTTCATTCGCCGCGTCCTCTCTCGCGCGATAACGCCACGCGCGGCGTCACTCGACTTTGAGTTTGTCGCCGGTGGCTGCCGACGCGCCGCCGGCGGCGGCCGTGGCGATCCGCGCCAGATGGCCAGGTTCGGCGAGGAAAACGAGCGTTTCGCGCTCTGTCAGTTGCGGCATCGCAACGCCTCGTGATTCCAAAATACGCCGGCGGCTATTTGCCGAAGGCGCGCGTCACCAGTTCGGTGTCGAGATATTCGGTCAGTTCCCTGATTTTGCCGTCAACGATGCGAAAGACGTGGCAATAGGTGTTGTTGTAATCGACGCCGTTCTTCGCGCGGGCCTTCCCATGCGCCTGCATCGCGACGAATTCGCCCTCGGCGATCAGATTGTCCGGGGTCAATTCGATTCCGCCCTCGAGTTGCGCCGAGAGCGGTCCGAGCAGCCGGTTCACCATGTCCTGTTTGCCATTATAAGTGCTCGAATATTTGCTCGTGCCGATAATCGTGTAGCGCACGTCGTCGGCAAAGTTGCCGAGGAAGCTTTCGGCCTCGCCCCTGGCCAGCGCCGCGAACATGTTGCGAATCATTTGCTTGTTTTCCGCCGCGCCCATAGCCACACCTCGCCAAAAGTGCTGATTGATTACGTCGCAGCGGCGGCGCGCCCATCCGCGCCCGCCGTCCGCAAGCCGATTCAGCGGTCGCGCGCCGCTGCGGTTTGCGCTTCCTTGAGCATCTCGCTGAATTTCGCCTGAAGCTTCGCGAGCTTGGGCGCGATTACATACTGGCAATAGGGCGCCGCGGAATTGTTACGATAGTGTCCCCCTTGCCCGAAGTTTCGGTTGTCGCGCACCCATTCCTGAAGCGGTTGTGAGTAGAACTGCGAGGCCCCCAAGAACGAATCCGCTTCATCCAGGGCGAGAAAGAAGGATGCGTCGCTCTTCTCCAAGTTCTCAAAG
>DAHZDR010000545.1 GCA_027403435.1 Deltaproteobacteria bacterium | reverse complement strand
CTCACGCCCATCGCTTCCCATGCGACATAGACTTCGCCGCTCGGGCCAACCGTCACCTGCGGCCAGGCGTCCATCGCATACGGGTTGTTTTGGTCCGCGCACACCTGGTCGATCACCAGGGGCGTCGCGCTCCAGTTGACGCCGCCGTCGGTCGATTGCGCGAACATCACGTCCGAAAATCCGTAGAGCCCAGTGGTGGATAGCGCGTCATTGACGGTCATTGAAGCGTTGGGCCACGCCAGATAGACGGCGCCCGCGTTCCGTTTGCCGCGGCCGACGGCCAGCGCCGGAGCTTCGCTCGTGTAGATAAAGCCCTGCAGGTCGGCGCCGTCGCCGATCGCGACCACGCCCGCTACCGTGACGGTCTGGCCAAAGCTCGCGCCGGCGTCGGTCGAACGGGCGATTTTAATCGCGCGCGCGGCCGGATTGGCGCCGCTCACGCCCATCGCTTCCCATGCGACATAGACTTCGCCGCTCGGGCCAACCGCCACCTGCGGCCAGGCGTCCATCGCATACGGGTTGTTTTGGTCCGCGCACACCTGGTCGATCACCAGGGGCGTCGCGCTCCAGTTGGCGCCGCCGTCGGTCGAGGCGGCCAGTTCGACCGCATAGCGCGGAATGGGCTGCGAACTGGCGTCCATGCCGCAAATCGCGCCGGAGAAATCGACGTCGGCGTAAACCAGATAGAGCAGCGCCGGGTTGGCCTGATCGATCGCCAGTTTGTCCTCGCCGACGATGTCGGTAAGCGAACTTTTGAGCGCCGCCGGGGCGGGCGGAGCGAACGTCTGACCGCCGTCGCTCGAATTGGCCACGCTGATTCCGGTCTGATTATTCAGGCTGTCATACCATACGGCCGAATAAAGAAAATTGGCGGCGTCCGCGCAGACTATCGACGGATCGCCGGTCAGCGCCTGCCATGAATTGGCCGGCGGCGTTGGCGATCCATGATAGGCGAAAACGCCGCCGCGATTCGACGACGCCGAATAACCGACCGCGCTGACCCCGCCCGCGCCGAGCATCGTGCGGATTTCCGCGCCGGTGTCGTTGTAAACGATCGCGACGTTGGCTCCGCACCATGCGCTGGCGGTCTCGTTTTGCGTGAAGCCGGTAAAGCGGGTCGCGCCGAGCATCACGTTGGAAATCGGCCGCGGCCCGGGCAAAAACATCCCGACAACGCCCTCGGCCGCGTCGAACGCCGCCTGGGTATCGCCAAAATCGTTCATCGCGGCGGTGGCGTCGCTTAAATGCGCCAGGCGCGGACGCAGTCCGCGCCAACGCCGCGCGAGCGCCATCAGATTGCCCGCCGCGCCGCCCAGACTTTCACGCCGCAGATGGGGATTGGCGGCGAACGCCTGGTAACGCGCGACCAGCGAATCAAACAGCGCCAGCCGCTGCGCGGCGTCCGCCTGCGCGCGCGCCGCTCCGCTCACCGCGCCGATCAGGATGACGGCGATGATCAAGACCGCAACCGCATTCCGCCGAATAGGCGCCATGTTTCGCTCCGCCTCAAAGATTGACGACGGTGTCGCCGTCGTTCCGGAACGGAGCAAAATCAAATCCGGCGCCATCGCCGGAAAGCCGTGAATCGGCGGACGCGGCGGGCGAAAATTTATGCGCTGCGAGCGGGTTATTTACGCTTCGGCGAGCAGCGGCGAGCGATGGCGCGAACAGGCGTTAAGGACCTCGACGACAAATTTTTGCCGCCGGTTTTATGACGCTCGCGGCAGCCCCGCGGCGATTGGATTTATGCGCGCCGCATTGTCCGCGCGTGGCGCCAATCATTCCCAGGTCGGCCAGCACTCCTGAAATTTGCGATCGACCGATCGGGATGGGCGGCCAATCGGAACGGCCCGATCGATCGGCTGGCATAGCGTCGCGAACACCCGGCGCATCAGCCCGCGTCGTGGCGGAATCCAGGCGCGGTCCGTCGCGCGCGCGTTTTCCGCAAAGATCGTTGATTTCCGCGCATCCATCACTCGCCATTTCCTTTCGCTCTCCGCGCGCCCAGTGAGCGAGCGCCTGATTTTGCGATAGCTAGAGCATTGCCCGTGCCGCTTTCACTGGATGCGCTTTATTTGGACTGAGCGATTTCTGGCGGGTTTTTTCGGCAAATCGATTGATCGGTGTGTCTATACGGGACTATCGCGGTTGAATTCTGGAACAAACGCGGTAGCCGCCCAGGAAAGCTCCGCACCAGTCAGGTCGTCATGCTGAACGGAGTCCGCGCAGTCAAGCATCGCGGGATTCTTCGCTGCGCTCAGAATGACAAAAGGGAAACTCAGAATGACCGGGCATGGCGGCTGGAATGACCGGATCGGCCTTGTGCGGGGCTTCCTAACGCCGCCGATCGACTCTCGCGAACGCGCGCGGACTATCGCCCTGAAAAGACCGACTATAGTTATGATTGACTATCGCGGCTTATTTACGCGCGGCAAGTGGACGATCGCGCTCGCTGAGCGCTGCTTTCAGGCCGCGCGCGGTTCGCCTTCAGCCACGGGGTTTGACCGCGTCCGTCGATGCGCGAGACAGTCGAGGTCGCGGCCTATTGTTCGAGCGCGTCCCTGGCGCTCATCAGGCCGCCGGTGAAGAAATATTCCCCTGCCCCACTGCGGCGTTGCGCGGATTGAGTTGGCCGGGACGCCTTAATGGCGCGCGAGAAAATCTCCCGG
>DAHZDR010000535.1 GCA_027403435.1 Deltaproteobacteria bacterium | reverse complement strand
GCTGGCGCGCGCCTTGCGCGACGAGCTGGCGCGGGTGGGCCACGACGCGGCCGTGCGCGATCACGATATCGCCCGCTGACCTGATGCGCCGCCAACCCGGCGCGGCGGGCAAGGCCCGGACGGCGCTTGTGGGGGCCGCGCTTGCTTGACGGAGCCAATACCTGTACATTGTTCGACTAAGCCAATGTCGGCTAAGCGCGCGTCGGATTCCGTGACGCCGTAACTCAACCACCCAGAACCATTCGTTTGGCCTTAGCGCCCGACCTGAATCCGCTGGCTCTGAAAACGGAGACCGTTTGTCTTTTTCCGCTCTTGCTCTTTCGTCCGAGACCCTTCAATCCATTCATGACCGCGGCCATCGCGAACCCACGCCGATTCAATCGGGCGCGATTCCGCTAGCGCTTGCCGGCCGCGATCTGGTCGCGACCGCCGGCACCGGCAGCGGCAAGACGGCGGCGTTCCTGCTGCCGTTGCTGGATCGCCTGCGGGCCAATCGCCCGGGCGGAATCAGCGCCCTGGTGCTGGCGCCGACGCGCGAACTGGCGGCCCAAATCGGCCATGAGGCCGACTTGCTCTCGCGCAACAGCCGCGTGCGCAAGGCCGTGATCGTCGGCGGCGAATCGATGAGCCGGCAGATTGCCGACGTGCGCGGCGCGGACTTCCTGGTCGCCTGCCCCGGCCGCCTGATCGACCATCTGGAACGCGGCACGGTCAAGCTCGATCGGGTGACGCTGGTCGTCATCGACGAAGCCGACCGGATGCTCGACATGGGCTTTCTGCCGCAATTGCGGCGCATTATGCGCGCGCTGAAAGCGCCGCGGCAGACGCTGATGTTCTCGGCGACGATGGGCGCGAGCGTCGAACAAATCGCCCGTGAATTTTTGCGCGATCCGGCGCGTCTCAATATTGGCAAAGCCGCCACGCCGCCCAGCGGCGTCCGCCAGACCATCTGCTCGGTCGCGTTGGCGAACAAAGGCCCGCTGTTGCTCGAACTGGTGAAACGCCCCGAAGTGGACAGCGCGATCGTCTTTACCCGCACCCGCAGCCGCGCCGATCGCGTGACGCGGCTGCTCGCGCGCGGCGGCGTCACCGCGGTCGCGATTCATGGCGATCGTTCGCAGAGCCAGCGCAACGCCGCCCTGGCCGGTTTTCGCCGGGGCGCCTATCGGGTCCTGGTGGCGACCGATATCGCGGCCCGCGGCCTCGATATTCCCGACGTTTCCCACGTCATCAATTTCGACTTGCCGGACGCCGCGGATACCTATATTCACCGTGTTGGCAGAACCGCCCGGATGGGCAAGTCGGGCGAGGCGCTCACCCTGGTGACGCCGGAGGAACATGGCGGGCTCGGCGAAATCGAAAAGCTGTTGGGCCGCAAGCTCGACCGGATCACCGTCGCCGGGTTCGATGCGCCCGCGCTGCTGACGCCGGTGGTCCGTCCGCCCGCGCGAACGACGATCGTCCGGTTCACGGGCGGCCGCCGCAATCCAGGAAGAAATCAGCGGCGCGCGCGCTGATTCCCGGCAATCCACCAACTCCATCAGCGCAAATCATCGAAGGTAAGCCACTTGGCAGCCGAACAATCCGCCCGCGTTTTCGCCTCCGCCGCCACGGCCGCTCCCGGATGGGAGTGGCCGTGGTGGCGCACCACCCATCATGACCGGATGGTGTTGCCGTGGTTCGTCCTCATTCATCTCACGGCGCTGGCCGGCCTGATCCTGTTTCCGCTGCCGGGATGGCGCCTGTTGGCGGGAGCCTTCGCGTTGAGCTGGATCGGCGGAATCGGCACGACTGTCTGCTACCATCGGGCGCTGGCTCATCGCGCGCTCAAGCTGAATCCGTGGATCGAAGCGGTTCTGACGTTTTTCGCGGTCTTCAACGGTTCCGGCCAGCCGCTCACCTGGGTCGCCAGCCATCGGATCCATCACGCCAACGCCGACACGGCCGACGACGTCTCGAGTCCGGCATGGCACGGCTTCTGGTGGGCGCATCTGCGCTGGCTATGGCAGGCGGAGGCGCCAGCGATCGGCAAGTTCTGTCCCGACATGGAGCGGTCGTCATATCGCGTATGGCAAATGTTGCAGATGCCGATCCTGGCATTGTCGTTCTTTGGCGGCGCGTATTTTGGACTCGCGGCGTTTTTCTGGCTGGGCGCGATTCGGCTGGTCTTTTCGCTGCATGCGCAATGCTTCGTCAACAGCGTATGCCATACCGAGCCGAACACGCCGATCGGCGAGGATTCGAGCCGCAATGTGCGCTGGCTGGCGCCGATCCATCTCTTTCAGGGCGAAAACTGGCATCGCAACCATCATGCGCGCCCGGCGCTGGCGCGGCTCGGACGCAACTGGCGCCAGCCGGACGCCGGCTATGGGGTTATCTGCCTGCTGGAAAAGCTCGGGATGGCGAGCGAGGTGCGGCGCGCGCGCGCGGTCGCTGAAATTGGCGTCTGAGCGCGTCTCCCGGCCGGAGGATCGTTGCCGCCGGACCTGGCCTGCGGCGCCAGCTTCGCCCGATTCGTCGCGCGCCGGACGATCCAGGCGCGCCGGCCTTTGATTCAGGGTGAAATTCTTCATCCCGTTCCTTTGTATCGTTCGATTTTTATTTGCCTGGCGAGGTTTCACGTGAAACATCGCCAACCGACTCCGCGCATCGCGGACCGCGCGATAGTTTCACTGCGCCGTCGCGCGGCGCTGGCGGCGTTTCGTCGATACGCAACGCGGGCGCCGGGCGCCGCGTCCTGGCCGCGATCCAGCGGGTGTCAGGGCGTGACGATCAGGTCGTAAACCGGTGGCAGGCGTTCCGCGATCACGCGGCTGACGCCGGCGCGTCCGTCGATGCGCACGATCGAGCCGTCCGAGACCGCGCCGAAGATGTCGTTGGGATCTTCCGGGTTCGCCACCAGCCGCATCGTGGCGCCGCGCGCCGGATGGGCGAGGCCGTCGGCGGAGACGATTGGCGCGAAGGTGCGGCCGCGATCGAGGCTGCGAAACAGCAAGGCGTCGGCGCCCGCCGGACCCATCGCCCACAGCGGCGGAGGCGTCGCCGCGGCCGCCGCGAATACGGCGGCCTGCGCGCCCGCGCCGACGGGTAGAAGCGCAATCGCCCAGCGCCGGGTAAGGCCGCCGGCGCGGCTCCACGAGGCGCCGCCGGTCGCGGAGTAATAGACTCCGGCGGCGGCGGCGGCGAATAAGCGCGCGGGATCGTCGGGATCGACGGCGAGATCGTGAAGGTCCGCGTTGACCGCCTGATGCAGCGGCGTGAAGGCGCCGGCGCCGTCGGCCGAACGGAACACGCCGCCAGTTTCAAGCGCCAGATAAATTACCGAAGAATCGTGTGGGTTGAAGCGAATCGCGCGAATCGGCGCGGGTTCGGCGACGCTCGCCATGCCGAAGCGATCGCGCGCCGGCGGACGGCG
>DAHZDR010000528.1 GCA_027403435.1 Deltaproteobacteria bacterium | reverse complement strand
GAAGCTTCGCCAACGCTTGGCACAAAGCTGTCGGAACCGTCGCCGGGCGCGAGCGCTCCGTAACGCGCGCCCGCCACGCCGTGAGTGGTATCGCGCCGCGCTTTTTCGCCGCGCGGATTGGCGGTCGGTGGCGATGGCAAGCGCCGCCGCGCGCGTCCGCTTAAAACCCATCCGGACGCCGCGCGGCGGCGCGAATTATCGCGAATGACCTGAGGGAAATGCCGGCGGCGCGAGCGCGCCGGCGCGGCCGCTAAAAGTGCGTCGCGCCGTTCTCGCCGTAATGCCGCACCTTCGAGCGTTGCGGTTTACGGTACTGGAAAGTCACCTGGCAGTGCGGACATACGCCCTGCGGCTGGGCGGCGCCAGGCTGGCGGGACAACTTGACGTACTTGACGCTGCCATCGACGCAAAGATGGCCGGCGACGGGGAAATCCCACACAGTGCGAACGGCGGTCGTGTTTTCCATTGGCTGCGCTAATGCTCCCTCATGCGGATCGGGTCCTTTTGGTTATGCGCCCGGCGAACCGGGCGCGGCTTCCGTGAATAGGTAAAGATAGTGGTTTCAGACGATCAATCAATCACTTTTGTTCATCGCGCGGCGATTTTTTCAAAAAAAAATTTCCCGCGCCCGAATGTGCGGGCGGCCGGCGCGCCGCCGCGCTCAGGCCGGCCGCCGCGGCGTCAGCACGCGCCGGCGCAGCGTCAGCACCTGTTCGCCCTTCTGATTCAGGCCGTGCGTCTCGACGTACACGATTCCGCGGTCGGCTTTGCTCCGGGACGGCGTGACTTCGAGCACCGTGGTCGCGGCGTAGAGCGTGTCGCCGGCGAAGGTCGGCGCGGTATGGCGAATCGACTCGTATTCGAGATTGGCGATGGCGGTTTCGCTGATATCCTTGACGCTCATCCCGACCACCGTCGCGATCACCAGCAGGCCGTTGACGAGGCAGCGCCCATGCTGGCTCTGGGAGGCGAAATGGGCGTCGAAATGGAGCGGGTTGGTGTTCATGGTCATCAGGGTGAACCAGGTGTTGTCGAAATCGGTGAGCGTGCGGCCGGGCCAGTGTTTGAAAGTCTGGCCGGGTTTGAAATCTTCGAAATAGTTGCCCATGTTGGACGTTGACCTCGCGCGGGGAATACTGGGCTGGCAATTAACCGAAGGATGGCGGGTATGCAAACGGCGCGATCACGGTGGTCGCAAGGAGGATTCACGATCCCGTCCGTGACGGGTCGCGGCGCGGCATGAATCGAAGGAAAATCCGCAAGCTTCTGATCGCGAATCGCGGCGAAATCGCGCTGCGCGTAATCCGCACCGCGCGCGCGCTGGGAATCGCGACGGTGGCCGTCCATTCCGCGGCCGACCGGATGGCCGCGCACGCCGCCGCCGCCGACGAGGCGATTGCGATCGGCGCCTCCGAACCGGCCCAGAGCTATCTGAACATCCCGGCGATCATCGCGGCCGCGCGCGCCGCCGGCGCCGACGCGATCCATCCGGGCTATGGCTTTCTTTCCGAACGGCCGGAGTTTGCCCGCGCCGTCCGCGATCATGATCTGATTTTCGTCGGACCGCCGCCGGAGGTGATGGCCGCGCTGGGCGACAAGGTCGCGGCGCGGCGGATTGCGGTCAAGGCGGGCGCGCCGGTGACGCCCGGCGTCGAGACCGGCGACCTGGCTTCGGCGCGCACCTTCGGCGATCGTGCGGGCTATCCGCTGCTGGTCAAGGCGGCGGCGGGCGGCGGCGGCCGCGGGATGCGCATTG
>DAHZDR010000522.1 GCA_027403435.1 Deltaproteobacteria bacterium | reverse complement strand
GATCACTGGCGACGTGCGCGACGGCGCGGCGCTCGATTGCGCGCTGGCCGGCGTCGATTATGTGGTTCACGCCGCCGCCGCGCTCGCGCTCGCCAGTCCCGGGGAAATCGCCTCGGTCAATGCCGAGGGCACGAAGACCGTGCTCGAAGCCGCCGTCCGCGCGGGCGCCAGGCGCGTGGTCTATATCGGCACCACGGCGGTTTACGGGATGCCCCGGTTCCATCCGATCGCCGAAGACGCGCCGCTCGATCCGATGGGGCCGTATGGAATCGCCAAGGCGCGCGCCGAGCGGTACTGCGTCGAAACGCGCGGCATCGAGACCGTGCGCATCCGGCCCAAGAGCTTTATCGGCGGCGGGCGGCTCGGAATTTTCCAGATTCTGTTCGACTGGATCGAATCCGGCAAAAAAATCCCGGTGCTCGGCAACGGCGAAAATCGCTTCCAGTTGATGGAAGTGCGCGACCTGGTGGACGCCATATGGCTGGCCGCCATGAACGGACGGGCGGGTGAAGTCTATAACCTCGGCGCGGCCGAATTCGGCACGGTCAACCAGGATCTGGGCGCGCTGCTCGAGCACGCGGGCGGCGGCAGCCGCATCCTGCATCTGCCGTCGCGTCCGACCAAGGCGGTGCTCGCGGCGCTGGCCGCGATGCGCCTGTCGCCGGTCTATCGATGGGTCTATGACACCGCCGATCAGGATTCGTTCGTCAGTATCGACAAGGCGCGGCGGGAGTTGGGATGGACGCCGCGTTTCAGCAATCGCCAGGCGATGATCTCGACCTATGATTGGTATCTTCGCGAAGGCAAAGAAATGGCGCGGATGACCGGCACCAGCCATCGCGTGGCCTGGAAACAGGGCGCGCTGCGGTTGGTCAAGGCGTTGATGTAGGCGGCGCGGATGAAGATCGTCGCGTGGATGAAAGTCCGCGGCGCGCCGGAACGGGCGGCGGATCGGCGGGAGGCTGTGAGATGACGACCAAGGTGGCGCTGTTCTGCGGCGGCCGCGGCAGCGCGACGATTATCCGCGAATTCCTGCGCATGCCGGAGATCGAGCTGGCGCTGCTGGTCAACGCCTATGACGACGGACTGTCCACCGGCGCGCTGCGCGAATTCATTCCCGGGATGCTCGGCCCGTCGGATTTCCGCAAGAATTTCTCCTACCTGCTCGATCCTCATTCGAATACTCAGTACGCGCTCAAGAACCTGATTGAGTATCGGTTGCCGGCGACCTTCGGCGCCGACGACGCCGCCCGCCTGCGGGAGTTCGCCGAAACCGGGCGCGCCGACGGCCTCGAGCCGCGAATCGCCGAGCTGTTCGCCGCGTTCGACCAGCGGACGACCGCCGAGGTGCGCGCGCTGCTCAAGAGCTTTTTCGACTACGCCGGCGCCAACGGCCGCGCCTTCGACTTCCGCGATTGCGCGCTCGGCAACCTGATCTTCGCCGGCGCCTATCTGCGCCAGGGACGCAACTTCAACGCCGCCGCCGAGGCGATGAGCCGGCTGGTCAGCTCGCGCGCCATCCTCGTCAACGTCAGCAACGGCGAAAACCGCATCCTGGTGGCGCTCAAGGCCGACGGCGCGCTGCTCGCCCACGAGGCGGAAATCGTCGGCCCGCAATCGCCCGCGCCGATCACGGGACTCTATTTCCTCCCGG
>DAHZDR010000518.1 GCA_027403435.1 Deltaproteobacteria bacterium | reverse complement strand
CGCGGCGGGGAAAATCGCGCCAGCGCCCTTGATGATCCTTTCGGATCGGCGTGGAATCGCGATAAGCTTGGCTTAGGGAAACTCCGCGCAAGGCCCATCCGGTCATGCTGAGCGCAGCGAAGAATCCCGGGATGCTCGCTGCGCGGACTCAGTTCAGAATGACGACCTGACGGGTGCGGAGGTTCCGTGGCGGGCCTTGGAGCTTTTGTTGAAGCCGCGGCAAGTTGAGATACAGGGAGATTGCCTCTGGGAGTAACACAGACCTCGTCGATTGAGCAGGCCGAACGCGCGATTCTGGTCGGCGTCGAACTGAACGGACCCAACGCGATCGCCAGCGACGATTCGCTGGCGGAACTCGGCGCGCTCGCTGAAAGCGCCGGCGCGGCGGTCGCCGGAACGATTCAGCAACGATTGAAGAGCGTCGATCCGCGCACCTTTATCGGCCGCGGCAAAACCGTCGAAGTGCGCGAGCTGGCGGGCCGGCTCGGCGCCACGCTGGCGATTTTCGACGACGCGCTGAGTCCGGCGCAGGCGCGCAATCTGGAAAATGAACTGAAGCTCCGGGTGATCGATCGCAGCCAGTTGATCCTGGATATTTTCGCCCAACGCGCACGCACGCTCGAAGGCAAGTTGCAGGTCGAAATTGCGCAGCTTGGCTATCTGCAGCCGCGATTAACCCGCCAATGGGGCCATCTGTCGCGGCAGACCGGCGGTTCCGGCGCGGGCGGGGGCCGGATCGGCACGCGCGGTCCCGGCGAAACCCAGCTTGAAGTCGATCGGCGCCGGCTGCGCGAACGGCTGACGCGCCTGCGCGCCCGCCTCGGCGAGGTCGAGCGCACCCGTTCGATTCAGCGCCAGCGGCGGTTCGAAGCGCCCTATCCGACGGTCGCGCTGGTCGGCTACACCAACTCCGGCAAATCCACCCTGATGAACGCCTTGACGGACGCCGGGGTCGAAGCGGCCGATCGGCCCTTTTCGACGCTCGATCCGACTATCCGGCGGCTGGCTTTGCCGGGACGGCTCGCCGTGATGCTGGCGGATACGGTGGGCTTCATCCATCGCCTGCCCCATCTGCTGGTCGAGGCCTTCAAGGCGACGCTCGAAGAGGTGCGCACCGCGGATCTGCTGCTGCATGTGGTGGACGCCAGTTCGCCGCTGATGGCTGAGCGGATCGAAGTGGTCGATCGCGTGCTGGAGGAGCTGGGCGCGGGCGCGGCGGCGCGGCTGGTCGTGATGAACAAGACCGACCTGCTCGAATTTCCGCCGCGGCAAACCAACAGTTTCGAAACGGTTGCGGTTTCCGCGCGCAACGGAGCCGGACTCGACCGCCTGCTTGAGGCGATCGCGCGATCCTTCGGCGGACTGCGCCAGGAGGTCGAGGTGACGCTGGCCGCCGATCGCGGGGATTTGATCGCGATGGCGCGGCGCGACGGCGAAGTGCTAAGCGAAGAATATCGCGACGGCGTGGTCGCGATGCGCGCGCGGGTCAGCGCTCCCGTCGCCGGACGGCTGCGCAAAGCCGCGCTGGCGGGCGCATAGGCCGCCACGATCGCGCCCAGGCGATTGCGGGGCCGCGAAAGCCATGATCCAACGTTTGCCCAATCCGCCGCCGTCCGATCAATCGCGCGCGCGTGGCTTCGCGCCAGGGCAGTTGCTCAATCTGCCCAATCTGCTTACGCTGCTCCGGATTTTCTCGATTCCGGTGTTCATCGCCTTTCTCACCAAACGTCATTACCATGATGCGCTTGCCATTTTTGCCTTTTGTGCGCTGACCGACGCGCTGGACGGAACGGTCGCGCGCTGGTTCGACGCCCGCACCGAAATTGGCGCGTTTCTCGATCCGTTCGCGGACAAGTTGCTGCTGGTGAGCGCCTTTATCGTTCTGGCGATCGAAAACACGATTCCCGCGTGGCTGCTCGGGGTCGTGATTATTCGTGACGTGGTGATCGTCTCGGGCTATTTTATGCTGTCGTTTTTCACCGGCGAGCGCGTGCCGGTGCGGCCCAGTTATCTGGGCAAGGCGAGCACCTTCATGCAGCTTTGCTGCGTGATCGGCGCGCTGGCCGGACTCGGCGGCGTCTCGCAGCGATACTGGAGCGGCCTGCTTTACGTGACGCTGGCGGTGACGGCGCTCTCCGGGATGCATTACGCCTGGCGCGGCCTGGAATGGCTCAACTCGCGCGAACCCGGGATGTTCGAGTAGGCGGGCGCGGCGCCGCCGCGGTCGCGCGTGGTCAGGGCCGATCTTTCAGTCGCCAGCGGCGGCCGCGAGCCGGTCGA
>DAHZDR010000512.1 GCA_027403435.1 Deltaproteobacteria bacterium | reverse complement strand
CCGAATTTTCCCGAAAACGATCGCTTCTGGGCGATTATCGAAAAATACCGCGTCAATATCCTCTACACCGCGCCGACCGCGATTCGCACCTTTATCAAGTGGGGCGATTCGTGGGTGAAAAAGCACGACCTTTCGAGCCTGCGCCTGCTTGGCACGGTCGGCGAACCGATCAATCCCGAAGCGTGGATCTGGTATCATAAGACGATCGGTGCGGAGCGCTGTCCGATCGTCGATACCTGGTGGCAGACCGAAACCGGCGGCATCCTGATTTCGCCGATGCCCGGCGCGATCGCGGCCAAGCCTGGCTCGGCGACCTTGCCGCTGCCGGGTATCGCCGCCGAAGTCGTGACTCGCGACGGCCAGGCGGTGGGCGCGAATCAGGGCGGCCTGCTGGTGATCAAGCGGCCGTGGCCGGGGATGCTGCGGACGATTTTCCGCGACCCCGAACGCTATCAAAAACAGTATTTCAGCCAGATCGAAGGCGCCTATTTCACCGGCGACGGCGCCCGCCGCGACGATGACGGCTACTTCTGGATTATGGGGCGCGTGGACGACGTGATTAACGTCTCGGGCCATCGCCTGGGCACGATGGAAATCGAAAGCGCCCTGGTGTCGCATCCGGCGGTCGCCGAGGCCGCCGTGGTCGGGCGGCCCGACGACATGAAGGGCCAGGCGGTCGTCGCCTTCGTCACGCTCGAAGGCGGACGCCATGGCGACGCCGCAATGCGCGACGATTTGCGCCGGCATGTGGTCAAGGAAATCGGCGCGCTCGCCCGCCCCGACGATCTGCGCTTCACCGACACGCTGCCCAAGACCCGCAGCGGCAAGATCATGCGCCGCCTGCTGCGCCAGATCGCCGCGGGCGACGAGACCCTTGGCGACACCACCACGCTCGAGGACCTGTCGGTGCTGGCCAAGCTGCGCGAGGACGACGAATAGGCGGACGCTTCCGCCGCGTCGCGGATACGGCCGCCGATGACGATTTCCTTCGGGGCCAGGCGTTTCAACTTTCCCGATCCGGCGCGGCTGGCCGAAATCATTGCGCATTTCAATTGACGCGCAAAGCGGCCGCCGATCCGCCCGCGTTGCCCGCGCGTTCGTCGCGCGCGCTGGCCTGATTCCGCGTCGCGCCCGGCGCGGCCATACGCCTATAATCGAAACGATGAACGTCCTTGAGCTCGATCGCGTGAGCAAGGCCTACGACGGCCATGTCGCCGTGGAGGGACTCTCGCTGGCGATCGCCGAGGGCGCAATCTTCGGCCTGCTCGGCCCCAACGGCGCCGGCAAGACCACCGCGATTCGCATGATGGTCGGGATTATCGCTCCGGACGCCGGCGCGGTGCGGATTTTCGGCGAGCCGTTCGCCCGCCGCCATCTGCGCGGCGTCGGCTATATTCCCGAGGAGCGCGGACTGTATCGCAAAGTCCGCCTTGACGAGCATCTGCGGTTTCTCGGCCGGCTCAACGGTTTGACCCGCGCCGCGGCCGACGACGCCGCACGCCGCTGGTGCCGGCGGCTGGAACTCGACGGATGGCTTGCGCGGCGGGTCGAGGAACTTTCGAAGGGGATGCAACAGAAGGCGCAATTTATCGCGGCCGTGATGCATCGTCCGCGCCTGTTGGTTCTCGACGAGCCGTTTTCAGGACTCGATCCGGTCAATGCGGCCGCGCTGATCGAGGCGCTCGAGGAACTGCGCCAGGCGGGCGCCACAATCCTCCTTTCCACCCATCGGATGGACCAGGTCGAGCGGCTATGCGATGCGCTTTGCCTGATCGATCGCGGCCGCGCGGTGCTTGCCGGCGGCCTGCGCGAAATCCGCCGGCGCTTCGGCGGCCATAGCGTGGCGCTCGATTTCGAGGGCGACCCGGGTTTTCTCGACGACGCGCGGTTGGTGGCCGACAGCGTCCGGCGCAACGGCCATCTGGAGGTGCGGCTAAGTCCGGGCGCCGACGCGCAGGAGTTGCTGCGGCGCGCGCTCGGGGCCGGCCGCGTCACCCGGTTTGAGGCGATCGCGCCGTCGCTCGAAGAGATTTTCATCGCGTTGGTCCGAGGCGGCGGCGATGGCCGCTGACGGATGGCGCGCGCTCGGGCTGATCTTGTGGCGCGAATATATGCAGCGGGTGCGCTCGCTCTCGTTTCTGCTGAGCACGCTGCTGACCCCGATATTCTTCGTCGCAATCGCGGTGATTCCGCCGTTGCTGGCGGCGCCCAACCTGATCGTCCGCCGTCATCTGGCGATCGCCTGCGCCGATCCCGCGCTCGCCGCCGAACTGCGCGCGATGCTCACGGGCAAGGCGGCCGTCGGCCGCTACACGATCACGATCATGCCGATCGCCGGCGCGGCCGAGCGGTCCCGGCTTGAGGCCGCGACGCGCGCCGGCCGGCTCGACGGTTTTATTTGGCTGGACGAGCCGGCGATCGCCGGCGGCAAGGTCCAATTCGTCACCCACGGCGCCTCCGATTTCCTCGAACGCGACTATCTGCGGAGCACCCTTGGATGGGCGGTCACGCGCGACCGGCTGGGCCGCCACGGTCTGCAAAACGACGCAATCAACCGCGCCCTGGCCCCCATCAAGCTCGACACGATTGCGCTTGGCGCGCGGCGCCGCGGCCATGGCGCCGCGGGCTACGCCGTCGGCATCGCGGTGGTCTTCCTGCTCGAAATTACGCTGCTCTCGTACGGGCTGATGGTGATGCGGTCGGTGCTCGACGACAAGGCCTCGCGCGTGATGGAAGTGCTGCTGTGCGCCGCGACGCCGCGCGAACTGATGGCTGGCAAAATCCTCGGGATCGGGGCGCTCGGCATGACGCAACTGGCGATTTGGGCCGCGATGGGCGCGGCGATCGCGGGTCCGGCCGCGTGGCTCGCCCCGGGCGCGCTCGGCGCGCTCCTGCCGTCGCAGGGCCTCGACCCGCTCAGCATCGCTTTATATTGCGTATTTTTTATCCTTGGCTTTTTTCTCTACAGCGCCGTTTACGCGGCGGTCGGCGCCGCCTTCAATGCGGTTGACGAGGCGCAGCAATGGAACTTCCTGATCACGCTGCCGCTGATCTTTTCGGGCGTGC
>DAHZDR010000425.1 GCA_027403435.1 Deltaproteobacteria bacterium | reverse complement strand
AACGGAAACGAACCGATCCGCAACGAACCGACGCTGCTGAATATCGAAGACGACATGCGCCAGTCCTATCTGGACTACGCGATGTCGGTGAATATCGGCCGCGCGCTGCCCGATATCCGCGACGGCCTCAAGCCGGTCCATCGGCGGATACTTTACGCGATGTTCAGCGCGGGACTGCTGGCGAACCGTCGCCACTCCAAGTCGGCGCGCGTGGTCGGCGAAGTGCTCGGCAAGTTCCATCCGCACGGCGACACCGCGGTCTATGACGCGCTGGCGCGGATGGCGCAGGGCTTCAGCATGCGCTACCCGCTGATCGACGGGCAGGGGAATTTCGGCTCGGTCGATGGCGATCCGCCGGCCGCGATGCGTTACACGGAATGCCGGCTGACGCGGCTGGCGGAGCGGCTGCTGGCCGATATCGAGAGCGAGACGGTGGATTTCGTCGATAATTTCGACGGCTCGCAGCAGGAGCCGGTGGTGTTGCCGGCGCAGATTCCGAATCTGCTGATCAACGGATCGGACGGAATCGCGGTCGGGATGGCGACGAATATTCCGCCGCATAATCTGGGCGAGGTCTGCGACGCGCTGCTGGCGCTGATCGAAAATCCCGATCTGCCGCTGGAGAAAATCCTCGACATCATTCCGGGGCCGGATTTTCCGACCGGCGGGCAGATACTCGGCCGCCAGGCGATCCGGCAGGCCTACCTGACCGGACGCGGAACGATTTTGATGCGCGCGCTGGCGGCGATCGAGACCGACAAGCGCACCTCGAAAGCGTCGATCATCGTGCGCGAGATTCCCTATCAGGTGAACAAGGCGCGGATGATCGAGCGGATCGCCGAGCTGGTCAACGACAAGCGGATCGAGGGCATCACCGATATCCGCGACGAATCGAGCCGCGACGGAATGCGCGTGGTGATCGAACTGCGGCGCGACGCCGAGCCCAAGGTCGTGCTCAACCAGCTCTACAAGCTCAGCCAGATGCAGATGGGCTTCGGCATGATCATGCTGGCGATCCATGAGGGGCGGCCGCGCGAGCTGAGCCTGCGCGATGTGCTGCTCGAATTTTTGCATCATCGCCAGCGCGTGATCGTGCGGCGCTCGCAATACGAGCTGAAACAGGCCGAGGCGCGGCGGCATGTGCTCGACGGCCTGCTGATCGCGCTCAACAATCTCGACGCGGTGATCAAGCTGATTCGCGCGTCGGCCGACGCCGAGGCGGCGCGGTCGGGCCTGATGGGCCAGTTCGGGCTGACGCAGATTCAGGCGCAGGCGATTCTGGACCTGACGCTGCGCCGGCTGACCTCGCTCGAGCGCGGGAAAATCGAGGCCGAGCACAAGGAGACGCTCGAAACGATCGCGCGGCTGCGGCGGATCTTGAGCGACGAGCGCGAGCAGATGGCGCTGATCGCGGCGGACCTGAAAGACCTGCGCAAGGAGTTCGCGGACGAGCGGCGCACCGAGATTATCGAGGCCGAGGGCGACTTCTCGATCGAGGACCTGATTGTCGAGGAGGACGTGCTGGTCACGGTGACGCACGGCGGATTTATCAAGCGCACGCCGCTGTCGCTGTACCGGATGCAGCGGCGGGGGGGCGGCGGCAAGCGCGGGACGAACGCGACGGAGGACGACTTCGTCGAGCATCTGGTGCCGGTGGGGACGCACGATCGGCTGCGGTTCTTCACCAGCGCGGGCAAGGTTTACGAAAAGAAGGCCTACGAACTGCCGGAGGCGGGACGCGGCGCGCGCGGCCGGTCGATCGCGAATCTGCTGAATCTCGCCGCCGACGAAAAGCTCTCGGCGTTTTTGCCGCTGCCCAGGGAGCTCAAGGGCAAGTACGTCTTTTTCGCCACCCGGCGCGGCCTGGTCAAGAAGACCGCACTGGAGCAGTACGAGAATATCCGCGCGAACGGGATAATCGCGATCAATCTCGAAGAAGGCGACGAGCTGATCGGCGCGCGGCTGACCGACGGCGATCAGCAGATCGTGCTGTCCACGCGCGAGGGCCAGGCGATCCGTTTCAAAGAGGAAGAGGCCCGGCCGATGGGTCGCGGCACCTACGGCGTGCTCGGGATGGAGCTGGAGGAGCGCGCGATCAAGGAAGGCAAGACCGTAACGCTGGTCAAGGACGAGGTGGTTTCGATCGCGGTGGTGCGCGAGGGCGAGACGCTGCTGACGGTTTCGGAGCGCGGCTACGGCAAGCGCACCGAGGCGTCGGAATATCGCCTGACGCATCGCGGGGGCAAGGGCGTAATCACGATGAACGTGACGGATAAAACCGGCAAGGTGGTGGGCGTGCGCCAGGTCGGCGCGGACGATCAACTGGTGCTGGTGACCGATCGCGGCAAGATCATCCGGCTGGCGGTCAAGCAGGTGCGCATCACCGGGCGCAATGCGCAGGGGGTGCGGCTGGTGAAATTGGAGGAAGGCAATTTCGTGCGGGCGGTCGCGCCGCTGGCCGAAAAGGACGACGACGCCGACGCCAACGGCGCCGGCGAGACCGCGGATGACGCCGGCGAGGAATAGGGACGGAACTCGCTGATGGACGAGCGCGGGCCGCGGCGCTATTAGATAGCGCATGCCACTCGATTCATCATTGGTTGGAGCGCTAGTGGAGCCGCGCGCGCATGAGGTCGATGCGCGCTGGACGATGGCGTATGCGGCGTCGCTCGGCGACGTTATCGAGCGTTATATCGACACGCGGCGCGCCGGCGGGATCGTGGCGCATCCGCTGTTCCAGGTGTGCCTCGAATGGCCGGCGGGCGGCGTGTTGCGCGCGCGCCAGCGCGGCGCGCTGACGGCGGCGGAAGCCGCGCGCGGCGTCCACGCGACGCATCACGCGGTGCTGCATCGGCCGATTCGCCCGCCGGAGCGGCTGACGACGC
>DAHZDR010000467.1 GCA_027403435.1 Deltaproteobacteria bacterium | reverse complement strand
GCCCGAGGAAATCGTCAGTGACAACGGCCCCGAGTTCACCGGGCGCGCGCTCGATGAGTGGGCGTACCGCCACGGGGTCACGCTGCACTTCATCGATCCGGGCAAGCCGACCCAGAACGCCTACATCGAGAGCTTCAATGGCAAGCTGCGCGACGAGTGCCTCAACGCCAATTACTTCCTAAGTCTCGACGACGCGCGCCGCAAGATCGAAGCCTGGCGCGTCGCGTACAACACTGCGCGCCCGCATTCGAGCCTCGGCTATCGCAGTCCCGCGGAGTTCATCACGGCGATCGAAAGCACTCAAAGGAACGCGCCCGGCGCGCGCATCGCTGGGCCGCTTCTGCATTGAAATGCAAGACCCGTTGGAAAAATTTGAGGAATTTTTGGTGGACGCACCAGGACTTGAACCTGGGACCCCTTGCATGTGAGGCAAGTGCTCTAACCGGGCTGAGCTATGCGTCCATCGGCAGACCAATTATTGCGCCACGCGGCGCTTCCCGCAAGACCGCCGCTTGCTCGGCCGCGATCGCTGGCGTTAACTCGTAGGGGTTGGCCGGGCGCGTCGGCGCCTGGCGTCAGGCCCGGCCGCGGCGCCGCCGATTCGGGCGCTTCGGGCCGGGGCGCCGGATTGATCCGGAGCGTCCGCGCCGGCCCGGCGGTTCCCGCGAGGACAATTAGCGACGTGAACGACATTATCCAGATAGCTAAGGCGCAGGCGGCACCGCCCTGCACCGTGGTGATTTTCGGCGCTTCCGGCGATCTCTCCAAGCGCAAGCTGATTCCGGCGCTGTATAATCTCCACGCCTGCGGACCGGAGATTGCGCCGGACAATTACGCCGTGCTCGGCTTCGCGCGCCGCCCGATAGCGGTGGAAGAGTTCCGGGCCGGCGCGCGTGAGGCGGCCGCCCGCTTCTCCCGCCTGGAACTGGACGACGCGCGCTGGCGTGAATTTTCCTCCCGGCTCGACTATCTCGCCGGCCTCGACCAGCCCGACGGCTTTCGCCGGCTCAAGGCCCGCCTTGAAGCAATCGAAGCCGCCCGCGGTCTTCCGCCAAACCGGATTTATTATTTGTCGGTGCCGCCCGAGGCGATTGCCGAATGCGCCGGACGGCTCGCCGAAGCGGGGTTGGTGGCGCGGCCGGGAGCGGCGAATTTCACCCGCCTGGTGGTGGAAAAGCCGATCGGCTCCGACCTCGAATCGGCGCTCAAGGTGGACGGCGCGCTGCGCCGCCACTTCGACGAATCGCAGATTTTCCGCATCGATCATTACCTTGGCAAGGAGACCGTGCAGAACCTGATGGTGCTGCGCTTCGCCAATTCGATTTTCGAGCGGATGTGGGGCGCGCGCAACGTCGATCATGTGCAGATTACCGTCGCCGAGAGCGAGGGCGTCGGCGCGCGCGCGCTGTACTACGATCCGGCCGGAGCGCTGCGCGACATGGTGCAGAACCATCTGCTGCAACTGCTCGCGCTGATCGCGATGGATCCGCCGGTGTCGCTCGACGCCGGCGCGATTCGCGACGCCAAGCTCAACGTGCTGCGCGCGCTGCGGCGGCTGGCGCCGGGCGCCGCGCGGTCGCTGGTGGTGCGCGCCCGCTACGGTCCCGGCAACGTGGACGGCCAGGCCGTGCGCGGCTATGCGCAGGAGCCGGGCGTTCCGGCCGCTTCGCGCACCGAAACTTTCGTCGCGCTCAAGGCCTATATCGATAACTGGCGATGGTCGGGCGTGCCGTTCTACCTGCGCACGGGCAAGCGGATGCCGGCGCGCGGCAGCGTTATCCGCGTTCAGTTCAAGGACGTTCCGCGGATTCTGTTCAATCGCGAGCGCCAGCTTCCGCCCAACGCGCTGACCATCAGGATTCAGCCCGACGAAGGGTTTTCCTTCGAAGTGCTGGCCAAACAGCCCGGCCTCGATATCGCCATCCGCCCGGTGCGGATGAACCTGCGCTACGAGAGCGAATTTTCCGGCCCGTCGCCGGACGCTTACGAGCGCCTGCTGCTCGACGTCATGATCGGCGATCGTACGCTGTTCGTCAGCGCCAATTTTGTCGGAAAATCATGGGAATTCGTGCAATCGATTCTCGATCAATGGAGCGCCGGCCCGGAACTTCCGCTGTATGAATATCCGGCGGGAAGCCACGGTCCCGAGGCCGCCGAACGCCTGATCGCGGAGGACGGACGCGCCTGGTTCAACCCCTGACGCGGCGCGGTGGCGCGCGGCAGTGAAATCTTTTGCCCGCTGAATCGTATAAATATTGTGGGAACCGAGGAAAAATCAGCCAACCGACGTATCCGTGGATTCCAGTTGAGGCGATTTCCGGATAAATTCATCATATACCTATCCGATGCGCCTTAAATGACAGCTACGCCTAAACTAATCCGCGTTGAATCCGCGCCCGCCAGCGAGCCCTCGCGCGAAGCTTCGCTGGGCGGTCATGGCCTGACCAAACGCTACGGCGGCCGCGCCGTCGTCAACCAGGTGGACGTGCGCGTCGGCCACGGCGAAGTCGTCGGCCTGCTCGGTCCCAACGGCGCCGGCAAGACCACGACGTTCTACATGCTGGTGGGTCTGCTCCGGCCCGACGCCGGCACGATCACCCTTGGCGACGACGATATTACGATGCTGCCGTTGTATCAGCGCGCCCGCCGCGGCATCAGCTACCTGCCGCAGGAGCCGTCGGTGTTCCGCAAGCTCACGGTTGAGCGGAATCTGCTCGCGGTGCTGGAAACCCTGCCGCTCACCGATGAAGAACGTCACGCGCGCCTGCAAGTGATGCTCAACGAGCTGGATATCGCCAAGGTGGCGAAATCCATGGCCGGGGTGCTCTCGGGCGGAGAGCGGCGCAAGGTCGAAATCACCCGCGCGCTGGTGCTCGATCCGCTGTTCCTGTGTCTGGACGAGCCGTTCGCGGGGATCGACCCGATCACGGTGATCGAAATTCAGCGCATTATCGGCTACCTCAAACAACGCGGGATCGGCGTGCTGATTTCCGACCATAACGTGCAGGAGACGCTGTCGATCATCGATCGCGCCTACGTGATTCACGGCGGCAAAATTCTGGTCGAGGGCACGCCGCGCGAAATCGTCGATAACGAACGGGTGCGCGAGGTCTTTCTGGGCGAGCGCTTCCGCCTGCTGTGAGCGTCCCGCGCGGGCGCCGGCCGGCGAGATTCACGTTATCGACGGCGCCGCCCCCAACGGGGTAAACTCACGCCATGAGTATCCTGATTCCCTTCGTGGTCGAGCAAACCGGGCGCGGCGAGCGTTCCTACGATATCTATTCGCGGCTGCTGAAGGACAGGATTATCTTCGTCGGCGGCCAGATTTCGGACGACGTGGCCAACCTGGTCACCGCCCAGCTTTTGTTCCTCGAATCCGAAGACCCCGAGCGCGAAATCAGCATGTACATCAACTCGCCCGGCGGTTCGGTGACGGCGGGCTTGGCGATTTACGACACCATGCAGTTCGTCAAGCCGCCCGTCTCCACCTTATGCGTCGGACAGGCCGCGAGCATGGGCGCGGTGCTGCTGGCGGCCGGCGCCAAGGGCAAGCGCTACTCGCTGCCCCATTCGCGCATCATGATCCATCAGCTTTCCGGCGGTTTCGAGGGCCAGGCGACCGATATCGATATCCAGGCGCGCGAGGCGCTGCGGCTCCGCGACCTGCTCAACCAGATTCTTTCCGACCATACCGGGCAGCCGCTCAAGAAAATCGAAAAAGACACCGACCGCGATAATTTCCTCAGCGCGGCCGAGGCGGTTGAATACGGTCTGATCGACGAGATGATCCAGGGCCGCACCGCCAAGGTCGGTTAAACGCCGCCAACCGCGCCCACGCCGCGCCGCGGCCGTCGCTGGCGGCCCAACCGGCTCCGCGCTCGATACCGCCCGCGCGGCCGCTACGATTGCTTGACGCCGGCCGCCGTCAGGATGTTGTTTTCGAGCACGCCGTTTGAGACGCATTGCCGGGTCGTGGCGCTCGACCCCAGCGCGTAGGTTCCCTCCAGGTCGGCGTTGACCGTGACGTAGCTATAGCGATTCCCGGAGGGATCGATCTTGACGTTGACGGTCGCCGCCGCCCGCTTCATCGAATCGATCAGATTGCTTGGCCCCATTTTGCAGTACGCCCATTGGCGCCAGGTGGCGCTGTCGATACCGACGCGCTTCGCGACCAACGTGCGGGTTTTGGGATCGGCGCTGACCAGGGTGAAGCCGCTGACCGCGGTGTCGGCGAAATAATTCTTCAGAATGATGTAAGTTTCGGGCGCCGGATGGGGCGCGCGGCCGATGCGCGGAATGATCGCCGGCTGCGCCGCGGCGGCCGCCGCCCAGAGCAACGCGGCGCCGCACGCCAAGAGCGGAAGCGACCGCGGGATGCTTCGATTCATCGGGATATTCCCTCTTTCGCGCAAAGTTTGGCCACGCCCGGCCCGGCATTTTAGCGCGCCCCGGCTGCGCGTCAAAGTTCGCCATGACCGGCGTTGGACCGCGCCGGGGTGGCGCCAGCCGCGACGGGCTCCGGCCCGGCCGCGGCGCTAGTTGAAGGTTGGCGCGGCCAGCGTGCCGCCGATCGTATAGGGGACGGCGGCGTCCGGCGGATGGGGCAGCATGTGCAGGAAAAAACCGAAATGGTCGCGGCCGCGCGGCGTCGGTTCAAGATAGAGCGTCACGGCGAGCGGGCTTTCCTCGGGCGTCGGACCGATTTGAATCGTGCCTTCGGCCTTGAGATTGAGATCGGCGCCGTGGGTTTCGACGTCGTCCAGGGTGACCACGCCGTTTTCAAGCGCGAGCGCGCCGGTCAGCTTGCCGACCCGCACCGGCGCCATCCCGCTCGCGATCGACACCACCAGATGGTCGCCGGCGAGCGTGGCGTGGCCGCGCGCGCCGGGCAGCGCCGCTCCATCCAGCGTGGCGTCGCCGCCGGTCGAAAGGTCGCCGCCCAGCCGGGCGCCGTACAGCGGCAAGCCGCGGATTGCGCCGAGCTGGATCGCGTCCGCGGCGAAGCCGAAATCGGTGGCGCCG
>DAHZDR010000460.1 GCA_027403435.1 Deltaproteobacteria bacterium | reverse complement strand
CTGATTATTTAGGCGCCGGCCGCGGCGGCAGCCCCGCGAAGGTTGCGCCGCCGCTTTCGTCGCGCGGTCGATTTGGCTAAAGCGTGTCCGCCGCAATCTCCTTCAGCCGCCATGCGTGGTGATGGAGGGGCGAATTGGCGGGGGGGGGGGCGGAGCGGGACCCTTTGAAGCATGCGGAAAACGCGCTGTCGGCCTCAGGCGTTCTGCTCAAAGTTCATGATTGTTTGAGGAAAACAGAGGCCAAGCGCCATGCGGAACAGCAGATTGCTGGCGCTGGCGGCAAGCGAGACGGTGAGCAAGTCAGCCGCTGGCGCGAAGCCCTTAAAGCACAGGACCATCGCCGCCTGCTCCGAGCCGAGCCCCACCGGCGTTAGCGGCAGACTCGTGACCAGCAGGATTACGGGCGTTAACGCAAAAGTCAGCATGAACGGCACATGCAGCCGGAACGCCACCATCTCGAAGTACAGGGCCACGCCCTGAAACGCGAAGATGGCGGCGCGGATTAGCGAGAGCGCGATAAATTGCGACAGCCTGGCCTCGCGAAACGCGCGCATCGCCGGCCGCTCGTAAAGCCTGCGCAGCGGACCCCAGGCGGGGGCGCGCCCACGCATCCAGAACCACGCGATCAGCCAGATCGCGCCCAGCGTCGCCAGCAGATAACAGGCGGCGTGCGGCCACGGAAATTCCGGCGCGATCATGAGTCCGGCCAGCGCCATTGCGATCATCACCTGAAAGTCGATGAGCGCCTGGAACAGCAGGGTGCAGGCGCCCGCGAGCCACGGCACGGCCTTGCGCTTGTTAAGAAAGACGATCAAGGCGCCGCTGGCGACCGCGACATTGACGATTTGCAGAAAATATTGCGCCGCATTGGCTTTGAGCGTTTCCCGAAACGTCGTGCGGCCATGGAAATAGCTGAACAGGCGGGAGAACAGCAGCGTTTCGCCGAGGAACCATCCGGCGAAGGCCAAGGTCGCGGTCGCGACGAACAATCCGATCCGCGCGTGGGCGAACGCGGCCGCGATCGCGGCGAGCGGAATCTTGCGCGCGACGAACCAGATAATCGCGCCGGCCGCCAGGTATGAAAGCGCGGTGCGCATGCGCGGGCCGATCTGGACGCTCGCGGCCGCGCCCCGGTCGGGGGGCGGCTCCAGCGTCGCCGCCGGTTTACGCGCGGCGGACATCGGCCAAATCCGCCGGTTCCGCCGCGGAATCGTTCGCGAAAAAATCGGCTGATGACGCCGCCGCGCCGCCGCCGGCCGCTTGCCGATAGACCCGCAGCGTCATCCGCGCCGCGCGATCCCATGAGAAGCGCCGCGCGTTTAAGTGTCCCGCCGCGATTAGCCGCGCGCGTAGCGCCTCATCGGTCAGCAATTCGTTTAACGCCGCGCCTAAATCGTCAAAGTCATCCGGATCGAACATCCGCGCCGCCGACCCGGCGATTTCCGGCAACGCCGCCCGCGCCGAGCAGGCGACCGGAACGCCCGCGCGCATCGCCTCAATCACGGGCAGGCCAAAGCCCTCGTATAGCGACGGAAACGCGAGCAGGCGCGCGCCGCGCAACAGCCGCTGTTTGGCCGCCGCGCCGACATAGCCGGTAAAAACCATCCGGTTCTCGATTCCGAGCCGTCGCGCAAGCTCCGGCAGCGATTCGCCGCCGCCAGGCTGATGGCCGATTACGATCAACTTAAGATGGCGATCGGCGGTCTTGAGCCGGGCGAACGCGCGCATCAATGCCGCAATATTCTTATGCGGATTTATGCTACTGAAGGCGACTATGTATGGCTCGTCAACGCCAATTGGCAAATGCGCCTCGGGATCCGCGGGCGCTTGCGCCTCAGCGGCTTCGCCGACGCCGTTATGAATGACGAAGAGGCGGTTTTCGGGTAATTTGAGCTTGGCCATGATTTCGCGGCGGCTGAATTCGCTCACGGTGATAATCGCATTGGCGCGGCGCGCGGAAAGTTTGACCAGAGCGCGGGCAATCGAGCGCTGCAAAGGATTGGTCGCTTCGGGCAGCGCGTCGAAATTCATGTCATGAAGCGTCATAACGGTCGGACACCGGCTGCGCAAGAGCGTCGTGTCCAGCGGCGAGTGAATCACCTCGACGCGTTCGCGTGCGGCCCGCCAGGGCAAATAGATTTGTTCGCCGATTACGCGCGTCATCGCCAGCGAGGCGACGTTCCAGCGCGCCGAAAAATTACATCGCACGCGCCGGAAATTGCCGCCGAGTCCGGCGAAAGTCGGATGGTTTTCGCGATTCGTGAAGAGCACGAATTCGTCGTCGCCGCGCAGACGGCCGAACCCGCCGATCAGGCCTCGCAAATAGGTTTCTCCGCCGCCGATTACGTCGGGCAGCAGACCCAGCGCGTTGATGCCGATTCTCACGCGACGCCACTCCTTGAATTTCGTCCGCGCGGCGACGATGGATTTCGTTCGTGGGCCGCCCGCAAAGTTTCGCATGGGTGCGCCCGGCGGGTCCAGTATGGCGGCATTAACCGCAATACGCGCCGCGTTGAAACTGGTTACGCGCGCCAGCGGCATTAAGTTTGATAATGAAAACTAATATCATTTGAATCCGGCGCCGCGATTTTACGTCATGGTTATAGCACTGTGACGGCGCCGAACGGATGGAGCGGGCGGCTGACGCTGGCGGGCTCGGCGCCGCGATGGAAATGGAATATCCAATCCAATAATGCTAATTGGATATGTGGGCGGTGGCGGTCGAGGCGAAAATGAAATGGGAAGTCAATATGAATCGCACAATCATTCACGCTTTCCGGCCGGTCGCGGCTGGCGAAGCAATCGCCGGCGCCGGGCCGCGCGGCGCTCGAGCGAAGGCGTTGGCATGACGCGGCGCGTTAGGAGTTGGACGGCTAAAGCCGCGCTCTGGTCGCTTCTGGCGGCGGGAGGCGCGGCCGGATGCGCCAACGTTAACGCCAAGGACGCCAACGCGCGGCCATTTTTTCAGCAGCCGTACGAGGTCGCCAGCCACGGCCGCAAGGACTGGTGGGACCGGCTGATCGAACTCGATCCCAGC
>DAHZDR010000446.1 GCA_027403435.1 Deltaproteobacteria bacterium | reverse complement strand
TCCGCGGTCAGTTTCCAATCGCCAGCGCGGGCGTTTTCGTTCACCTGCTCGGGCCGCGTGGCGCCGCAAATCACGCTCGCGACCATCGGTTGCGCGGCGAGCCAGCTCACCGCCAGTTCGAGCATGCCGTGGCCGTGTTCTTCCGCGAACTTTTCGAGCGCGGCCAGCTTCGCGAAATTGTCATCCTTGAGCACGCCGTCCGCCAGCCGCTTGATCGCGGCGAAGCGGGTATCGGGCGGCGGCGCGGCGTTGGGGCGATATTTGCCAGTCAGAAAACCGCTGGCCAGCGGAAAATAGGGCAGGATGCCGACGCCGAAATGCCGGCACGCGGGAATCAGTTCGGCCTCGACCGAACGTTCGAGCAAATTGTAGTGATTTTGCGCGGAAACGTAGGCGGCGAGGTTATGCGTCCGCGAAATCCAGCAGGCGTCGGCCAGTTGCCATCCGGCGTAATTGCTGCTGCCGATATAGCGGACCTTGCCTGAGCGCACCAGATCGTCCAGCGCCGATAGCGTCTCGTGCTCGGGCGTCTCCGGATCTGGAGTGTGTATCTGGTACAGATCGATATAGTCAGTGCCGAGGCGTTTGAGGCTCGCTTCGCAGGCCGCGATAATATATCGCCGCGCGGCGCCGTGGCCGTACGGTCCTTCCGCCATGGTCATGCCGAACTTGCTCGCGACGACGACGTCGCGCCGGCGGGGGCCCAGCGCCTTGCCGAGCATCTCTTCCGACTGGCCGCGATTTCCGTAGATATCGGCGGTGTCGAAAAACGTAATCCCGTCGTCGAGCGCGCGATTCACCACGGCGCGCGTCCGCTCGCCGTCGATGCGCATCCCGAAGTTGTTGCAGCCCAAGCCCGCGAGCGAAACCCGCAGGCCCGAATTCCCCAGCCGTCGATACTCCATGATGGTCCTCGCGCGCCGATTAAGCCGCCGTCGAGGCGGACGCCGCCGGCCACGCCGGATGCAGGATGCGCCGCTCGAGGGCGGCTTCGGCCTCCGCCATCAGGTCGCGCACGACCTGGCCCGCGGGCTTGATCGAGCGGATCAGTCCGGCGCTCTGCCCGCAGGCGAGGCCGCCGTCGTCGATTTTGCCCTCGTAGCGCGCCTTTTGGGCGAGCGCGAACCCGACTTTCGCCATTTGCAGCGGGAACGGCATAATCTCGCTTTCGCGGCCCACCCACGAATCGGTGAACTTGTTGCGAATCAGCCGGCAGGGCTTGCCCGAATGGCATCGCGTGATGATGGTGCCTTCCTCGTCGATTTCGACGATTCGGTTCTTGTAGTTGACGTGCGCCGTCGCCTCGCCGGTCGCGATAAAGCGCGAGCCCATCCAGATGCCTTGTGCGCCCATCGCGATCGCGGCGAGCAGCCCGCGGCCGTCGGCGATACCGCCGGCGGCGAGCACCGAGACCTTCACGGCGTCCGCGATTTGCGGGACCAGCGTGAGCGTGCCGATGCGTCCGGTATGGCCGCCCGCCTCGTGGCCCTGCGCGATAATCACGTCGATGCCCGACGCCTCGAGCTTGCGCGCCTGCCGCACGTTGCCGCACAACGACATCACGACCACGCCCTGTTTGCGCGCCTGCGGAATTATCCCGGCCGGATTGCCGAGGCCGGAGACGATCACGGGAATTTTTTCCTCGAACGTGATGTCGATCAGGCGCTGGACGTTGTCGGCGTAGAGCACGACGTCCTTGTCCGTTTTGTCGGCCTTGATTTCCGCGAACAGGATATCGACCGCGAATGGCTTGTCGGTGAGGTCGCGGGCCTTGTGAATCTGCTCAAGCAGTTCGTGCGAGGCCATCGTGCCCGCTCCGATGCATCCGAGGCCGCCCGCGTTCGACACCGCCGCGGCGAGTTCCGCCTTGGCGACGAAGCCCATTCCGGCCTGAAACACCGGATAGTCAATTCCCAGACGATCGCAGATTGGCGTGTGAAATGCCGTTTTCGAGTTCATAAGGTTAAACCCTGCGCCTGATTATCCGCAATTAGCGCGGAAGTATTACTCTCTTGCCGGCAAGTGGATATTCATTTCGTTCCGGGCATCCGCGGCATCCCGG
>DAHZDR010000443.1 GCA_027403435.1 Deltaproteobacteria bacterium | reverse complement strand
GCTGCGCAATATCGATTGGTTCGAGGTGCAAAACATCCGCGGCGCGATGCATGGCGGGAAGCTCGAATTCCAGGTTGAAGTGCGGATCGGCTTTCGCCTGGAAGGAGCGCCGGTGAGCTGACACGGCGCGCCTGCCGCTTCACGCGCGGCGCCTGTCCCGGGATACGCGGGCGCCGCGCGCGAAGCGGCGCGGAACGGATCGGCGTTGCCGGCGCCGCTCAAGACGATGGACGGGCTTGGTTTATCGCCGCGGACGCGTTTATCATTGTACGGCCAAATGCGTGAAGGCGGGCCAAACCAACCATGAAGAACTGTCCGCATTGCGGCCGGTCCTACTCCGATAGCGACATCTTCTGCGAAGCCGACGGCTCCAAACTGACGGCGCCGGGCGCGCCACGCGCGGCGTCCGCGACCGGGCCGGCTCCGGACGGCGGCGCGATCGCGTGTCCGAACTGCGGCGGCCAGGCCGAACCGGGAGAGGTCATCTGCAATTACTGCGGCACGCGGCTGGAGGCCGGCGCCGAAGCGCCGTCGCCGGCGGCCGCCACGCGCATGGCGCAAAGCGGCGGCGCGGAGCCGTGGGCGCCGCCATCGGAACGCGGCGGACCGCGCGAATTCGGCGATGAATCCCCCTACCCGGAAAATCCGCCGGAAGCTGACGAAGTAGCCTCGGCGAGCTGGCGGCTGGCCGGATTTTTCGGCTATTCGCTGGCCGCGTTGATCGCGTTGGCGGCGGGCGTGTGGCTGGCGATTCACCTGAGCGGACGGCATGTGCGGGAAACCCCGGTGGCGCAGACGTCGCCGGCGGCGCGTCCGGCGACGCAGGAGCCGAGCGTGACGCTCGCGCAAATTCCGCCGGTGACGGTGCGGGGCGCCGATTTGGCGGGCGTGGCGCAACGCGATCCGGCAAGCGCGCGCGCGGTCTTCGCGGCCAATCGCGACGCGCTGCTCGACACCTACAAGCGGGCGCTCGAAGGCGACGCCGGACTGCGTGACGGGATGCTCGTGCGGGTGCGCGTGAGGCCCGACGGGAGCGTCAACGGCGGCGCGGTGCTGGTGTCGACCACGCCGAACCCGAGTCTCGACGCGGAAGTGGTCGCGGCGATCGGCGGCTGGAAGTTTCCGGTGGAGAGCGGCGGCGCGGCCGAGATTGACTATCCGCTGATCTTCGCGACCGGTCCGGGAGATATCGGCGCGCTCGAGACCGACTTGGGCACGCAACTGGCGGCGCGGACGCCGGGCGCAACGCCCGAATACGCAAGCGCGCCGGCGCCGACGCCGGTCGCCGCCGTTACGCCGCCCGCGCGGCCGGTCGTGATGGCGACGCCGCGGCCGGTCGTGATGGCGACGCCGACGGCGCCGCGCGGACCGTCGCGAGCCGAACTGGAGCGCCGGCGGCGCAGGGAGCGGGCGTCGGCGCCGCGGCCATCGCGGCCGCCCGCGCCACCGCTGCGCGATCGCGTCACGGCGAGCTTGCGGGGCGATCGGCGGTTCGGCCGGGTGCGCGCATACACGAGTCCGAGCGGACTCGTGACGCTGACCGGGATGGTCTTCGACGACAAAGCGAAACTGGCCGCGGCGCGTGCGGTGGGCAACGTCAGCGGCGTAACCTCGGTGGTGAACGATTTGACCACCGAAACTTCACAATGGGCGGCGAACCAGGCGGCGATTCAACAGGCGTTGCAGACGGCGGGCCTGACGGGAGTGACGGCCAAGGTGATTGGGCGGAGTTGCTACCTCGACGGCACGGTCAAGCGGGAGTTCGACCGCGAACGCGCGGTGACGATCGCGATGGGCGCGGCGCCGGTGAAGGTCGCGAGTAATCTGATCCGCGTCAATCCTGGATTTTTCGGTTGGTAAAACCGCGCACGAAAAAGTCCGTGTGCTATTGACAACCGGGAAGGTCAACGTTTAGATTGCGGTTAGAGACCGTTCGTTCGCCCCGCCCCGCCAGGAGGAAGTTCACGACATGGCCGAAACCGCGACTTCGTGCAAGCAGGTGTTCACCGAGATGCCAGGCCGCTTCAACAAAGCGGCGGCGAAGGGGTTGAGCGCGACCTATCAGTTCGATCTCTCGGGCGACGGCGGCGGCAAATGGCATGCGATAATCAAGGATGAAACCTGCGAAGTGAAAGAAGGCGCGCATGCGTCGCCGAATATCACGATCTCGATGACCGCGCAGGATTACCTGGACATGGTGAACGGAAAATTGAACGGCCAGATGGCGTTCATGACCGGCAAACTGAGGATTTCAGGCGATATGGGTCTCGCGCTGCGCTTGCAGAGCCTGTTTGCCTAAAGCGATAATCGGGAATCGCGCGGGATCGGGCGCGAATGGTTGAGAATCCGGGATAGTAACGATCGCAAGCTAAAAGCTCCTGCCAAACGAGAATCTCCATCAAGGAAATCACGCGCGTGCCTGAATGACGTACGTGGCGTCGCGATAAAACATAGGCGGCGCCGTCCTGATGCCGTATGCGGCGCGCCGATCAAGCCGATTTATCTATCCTCATCTGATTCATAGCAACTGAAATTTATCCCGAATACGGGATCAAGCGGACGCAATTCATTTTACGGGAAACGTTTCCCGAATCATCATCAGGACACGGAAAAAGGTACAGGCATGAGCGCAGAGGATATGAGCGAGGGACCGGTCGAGCCGGAAACGACAGGGCGCGGCGCCGACGAGGACAGCGACCTGCTGGCGTCGAAGCTGTCGAAAGAACTGAATAACTGGCGGCGGCGGCGCACTTCCGGCCATCCGCGCCACAGCGACGGTCCACACGGCAATTTCCAATCGGACGCGGCGCGCACCATCAAGGTGCGGGGCCATGAAACGCTGGTCATCCGCAAGCCGAAGTTGAGCCCGAAGCCGCCGGTCGCGAGCGGCGGCCGCGAGAGCCGCTGAGCCGTCTCGAGCCGGCGCCGACACCGTCGAGTTGACTGGGCGCGTTCGCCCGAACGCGCCGCATCGGCGTTGGTTTCCCGTCAACCGCGAAAGATTTCGACCGGCATCTCGCGCGAGGCCTGCCGCGCCGGATAGAAAGTCGCGATCCAGCACAAGAACATCGAAGCGACGGCCACGACGACGTAGGACAGCGGCTGAAAGGCGACGGGCAGCGTCGCGATGCCGTAAATTTCCTTCTGAATATGGATGAAGTGGTAGTGGCCGAGCGCAAAACAGGTGGCGGCGCCCAGGAGCAGCCCGGCGGCCGTGCCGATCGCGCCGACGATTAGTCCCTTCAGCACGAAAATCAGGCGCACCTCGCGCCGCGTGGCGCCCATCGCCATCAGCACCGCAATATCCTTGCGTTTCTCCATCACGACCATGATCAGGGTCGCGACGAGATTGAAGGCGGCGACGCCGATCAGCAGCAACAGCACCAGCGCATAGACGCGCTTGAGCAGTTCGAAGCCGGCCGCGGCCGACTCGTTGAATTCCATCCAGTTGCTGACGCGATAGCTCCGGCCGAACATCACGCGCAGGCGCGCCGTGATTGCGGAGGTCTGGTCGAGATTAACCAGACTCAGTTCGATTCCGTCAACTTTGCCGGGGCGTCCGAAAAAGGCCTGCGCGTTGTCGAGACGCATGAAGACCAGGTCGCGATCGAGAAAAGCGACGCCCGATTCGAAGATCGCGCCGACCGTGAAATGGCCGGTGCGGGTGGCGATTTCATTGTTGGGACCGGCGGCGACCGGCGCCACCGCCGTGAGCGGATCGCCGACGTGAACCTTGAGCTTTTCGGCCAAAGTCGCGCCGACCGCGACCGCGCCGTCCGACGCGGCGGCGGGCGCGGCGCTGAGATTCGCGAGCGATCCGGCCTGGATATAGCGCTTGAGTTGTTCGACGATCGTGGCGTTTTGCGGATCGATGCCGCGCACGATCACGCCGCTGATGCCGCGCGGCGAACTCATCATCGCCTGACCAACCAGGAACGGATCGGCGCCGGCGACGCCGGGAACCGTGTCGGCGCGCGCGAGCAATTCAGGCGCGTCGCCAATCGAACCATTGTAGGCAAGGATTTCGACTTGCGGCGTGAGCGTCAGGATACGCTGGCGCAGGCTCCGCTCGAATCCGCCCATCACCGCCATCACGACGACCAGCGCGGCGACGCCGATCATCACGCCGATCGCGGTGAAGACGGTGGTGACGGAAATGAAGGCGTCGCGCCGGCGGGCGCGCAGGTATCGCGTCGCGATATGCAGTTCGTAGCGCAATGGATCCGTGGGCCGCGCGGGAAAATTAGCGCGCGACCGAATCGGTTCGCCACGCCGCCGCGTTTCTCAGTATATCACCTGGTCGCGGCGCAGCCGCTCGACCTCGTCCGCGTCCATCCCGAGAATTTCGCGAAAGACTTCGTCGTTATGCTCGCCGAGGGCCGGCGCGGGCCGGCGCAAATCGCCGGGCGTCCGGCTCATCCGATGCGCGAGGCCCTCGTACGGCGACGGACCCATTTCCTTGTGATCGAGCCAGCGCCAGAAGCCGAACGCGTCGAGATTTTCGTCGCGATGGAGGTCCATGCAGTTTTGCACCGGATAAGCCGCGACGCCCGCTTGCTGCAACGCGCCGGTCAGCTCTTCGGCGCCGCGGCCGCGCACGGCGGCGCCGACAAATTCGTCGAGGGCGGCGCGATCGCCCATCCGCGCGCGCATCGTGGCGAACCGGCCATCGCGATCGGCGGCGCCAAGGACGCTGGCGCACGCGGCCCATTCGCGATCGTCGGCGACGGCGAGCGCGACCCAGCGTTCATGGCCGTCTTCGTCGGCGCATCGATAGGCGCCGTGCGGCGCGTAACGCGCAGATTTATTTCCCTCGGGGCCGAGCACGCGGCCGGTCGCGAAATAGTCGATCAGCATCGGCGCGAGATTGTGCAGCGACGCCTCGTACTGCGCCATGTCAATGTACTGGCCCCGGCCGGTGCGCCGCCGATAATCGAGCGCGGCGATCAGGACGCAGGCCGAAAAACGCGGCGCGATAAAGTCCGTATAGGCGCCATACGGCGGACAAGGCTCATTCTCGGAATAACCCGAGACATGGTAGAAGCCCGACAACGCCGCCATCAGATTGCCAAAGCCGGGGTAGTCGCGATGCGGTCCGGTCTGGCCCTGCATGCAGGTGGAAAGCATGATCAGATCGGGTTTGACCGCGCGCATTCGCGCATAGTCGAGACTCCAGTTGCGCAGCGTCTTGGGCGTGAAGCTTTCGGTCACGACATCCGCCCACGGCAGCATCCGCAGGAAAATTTCGCGCGCCGCCGGCTTGCTCATGTCGAGCGTGACGCCGCGTTTCGAGGTATTGAAGCTGGCGAAGAACTGGCTGCGGTTGACGCCCGGCTGCGCGTCCTTCCACGGCGGGGCGAGCCGCAGGCCGTCGGGCCGCGCGGCGGATTCGATACGCACCACCTCGGCGCCGTAATCGGCGAGATATTTGGTGGTTACGGGACCGACCGCGTACCACGTGAAATCGAGCACGCGAATTCCCTCGAACGGCAATTTGCCCATCGCCACGCCAACCTCCGCCGCGGCTAAATCGCGCCGACCGCGCGCAACTCGACGATTTCGCGCGCGCTCAGTCCGAGCAGGCCGCCGTAAATTTCCTCGTTATGCTCGCCCAGTTGCGGCGCCGGACCTTGCGGCCCGACCGGAGTTTCGCTCAGCTTGGCGAAGGCGCCGGGCATCGTCAGCGCGCGGCCGAGTCCGCGATGCTCGACGGCGACGAAATAGTCGCGCGCCTGAAGTTGCGGATCGGCGGCGATATCGGCGGCGTCGGCGACCGGCGCGCCGAACAGCCGGCGCTTGAGGATATTCGCCCACATTTCTTTTTTGGTCTTGCCGAGGAAAAATTTCTGCACGATCGCCTCGGTCCGTTCGAGTTCTTCGAGGTCCGCCGCCGTCGCCGCCATGAAACCGCTGGGCGTGAGCGATTTCAATCCGCCCTCCCGCGTGAGCCATTCGGGCGCCGCGCCTTCTTCCTTCATCCAGGCGATCGCCGCGTTGGTCGAGCCGAGATAGGGACCGCCCGCAATTAAAAAGGAGACCCAGCCGTCGGCGCATCGATAGACCGTCTTGCGCCGTCCGCCGACGGCGCCGCTGAAGACGCCGTTGCGGCGCAGATAATCGCCGTGCAGGAGCGGCATCGCCTGCTCGTTCATCAGCGTCCATGCGACGCAGGCCTGCATATCGACGACGATATGCTGTCCGAGGCCGTTGGCGGCGCGCGCGTAATAGGCGATCATCGAGGCGACGGCGGCCTCGGCGCCAGCGTGCAATCCCGCCTGCGGCACGCTCATCTGAAGCGGCGGTTTGCCCTCCTCGCCCATCAGGGACATCGCGCCGCCGGCGGCCCATCCGACGATGTCGGCGGCCTTATAATTCCTGCCGGGACCGCGATCGCCGAACGGCGTCACGGTCGCGTGAATCAGGCCGGGATTAAGTTCGGCGAGGGCTTCATGGCCGAGGCCGAGCGAGTCCAGATAATCGAGCGGGAACGATTCGACCACGAAGTCGGCGCGCTGCACGAGCATCCGCAGCAAATCGCGGCCGTCGGCGGTTTCGAGATTCAGCGTGATCGAGCGTTTGCCCGCGCTCCAGGCGAGGAAGGCCAGGCCGCGATCGGGACCCGGCCGATCTTCGAGAAACGGCGGAATCCGGCGCGTGGGGCATCCCGCGGGCGGCTCGATCTTGATCGTTTCGGCGCCCATGTCGGCGAAAATCTTGCCGCACAGCGCGCCCCGCTCGTCGGCCAAATCGAGCATCCGCAAGCCTTTGAGCAATTCCGAACGCATGCTTCAGCTCCCCAGGCAGTTCGCTTCACCGGCGGCGCGAAGATTCAAACCGCGTGGTTTTACGCCATCGGCGACCGGATTGTAGCCGCAATGCGCCGCGATGCGAAGCGTAAAAAAAGGCGTGGTCGGCGCCGCCAATCCGCGCGGCCAAGTCCGCGAAATCCGCCGAGCGCCGGCCGCCGCTATTGCATCGCGGCGCGCGCCGCGCCGATCGCGGTCGCGTAATCGGCATGTTCGGGAATCAGAAAGACGCGGCCGAAGCCGAAGTTGAGCCGTTTGGCCTTATGCATGAAGCGAAAAATCCGCGTCAGTTTGCCGGTCAGAACGATATCCTCCTGCCCACAGGCGCGCGCCGCCGCGATACTCAGCACGGAGACCACTTCGACGATCATGTTCATGATCGCCAGCGCCTTGTCCTCGGCGGTCGCGTCGGAGCCGATTTTGCCGAAGTTGGAGGCGGTGGTGCCGGGCGGCAGGTCGCCGATCGCACCGCCGGCGATATCGCGCACGGTCAAATCGACGCGGCTCAAATCGCCCCGTTCGGCCATCGCCTCGAGCGTTTCGATAGTCGAAACGCCGAGCATGTGCTTGGAGAGGCCGCGCAGCGTGCCGCCGCCCAGACCGGTGCCGCTCACATGCTCGATTTTGTCGCCGGTAACCGAAACGATCGCGGTGCCGGTGCCCAGTGAGACCACGAGCGCCTTTTTACGTCCGGCGAGCGTGGTTCCGCCGATTCCGATTGCGGAGAACTCGTTGACCTTGACCACCGGCCGTCCGAGCAGCGTGTCCGACAGCGCGCGCGAACCGGCGCCGGTTGCGGCCACCCGTTCGATTCGCTCTAGCGGCAGGCCGAAAGTTTCGACCAGTTTGCCCAGCGCCCCGGCCGCCGCGGCGATCGGGTCGTTGGCCTCGATGGTGACGACATGAACCCCGCCGTTGTCGAGGATCACGGCGTCCGTGGTGGATCCGCCGATATCGATTCCAACCAGCATAGTCGGGCGCCCACTCCTGTTCAGCCCATCCCCAAGCTAGAACATCGCGGAACTTCGGCGCAATCCGCACAGATATTTCGCGCGGCGCCAGGCGCACGACGGTTTCACGCCGGCGCGGTTATGCTAAGTTCGCGGCGATGGCGCGACGCAAGGGCGATGACAGCCGCGGCCTGTTCCAGACCCCGCACCACCCGCCCACGCAGCCGCTGGCGGAACGGATGCGGCCGCGGACGCTCGCCGAAGTGGCGGGCCAGGAGCATCTGCTCGGTCCGGGCAAGCTGCTGGCGCAAATGGCCGCGACCGGAGCGCTCCATTCGATCATTCTCTGGGGCCCTCCGGGGACCGGCAAAACCACGATCGCGCTACTGCTCGCGCGCCAGTCGGGCGCGATTTTCAAAGCCCTGGCCGCGGTTTCGGCCGGGGTCGCCGATCTGCGCGAAGCGGTCGAGGAGGCGCGCCGCGCGCTGGAATTGGAAGGCCGCCGCACGATCGTTTTCATCGACGAAATCCATCGCTGGAACCGCGCCCAGCAGGACGCGATTCTGCCGCACGTCGAGAGCGGCCTGGTCACGCTGATCGGCGCGACCACGGAAAACCCGTCGTTCGAGGTGATTTCGCCGCTGCTCTCGCGGGCGCGCGTGCTGGTGCTCGAACCGCTCGAGGACGCCGCGCTCGCGGGGCTGACGCGGCGCGCGCTGGACGATCGCGAGCGCGGCCTCGGCGCGCTCGAACTCGCGCTGGACGACGCCGCGCTCGACGAAATCGTGCGGATTTCCGGCGGCGACGCGCGCCGCGCGCTCGGCACGCTCGAAGTCGCCGCGGAACTGGCGCGCAGCGCCGGACGCCGCGCCATCGCGATCGCCGACGTGGCCGAAGCCGCGCAGCATAAGGCGCTGCTTTACGATCGCGCCGGCGAGGAGCATTACAACGTCGTCTCCGCGTTCATCAAAAGCCTGCGCGCCAGCGATCCCGACGCGGGGCTCTACTGGATGACGCGGATGGTCGAGGCGGGCGAGGAGCCGCTCTTTATCGCGCGCCGGATGGTTATTTTCGCGGCGGAAGACGTCGGCAACGCCGATCCGCGCGCGTTGCAGATCGCGCTCGCGGTGAAAGACGCGGTCGATTTCGTCGGCCTGCCGGAAGGCGTGATTCCGCTGGCGCAGGGCGTCGCCTATCTCGCCTGCGCGCCCAAATCCAACGCGGCGTATCGCGCGATGAACGCGGCGCGCGAAGATGCGCGCAAGCACGGCGCGCTGCCGGTGCCGATGCATCTGCGGAACGCGCCGACCGGCCTGATGCGCGGTCTGGGCTACGGCGCCGGCTACAAATATCCCCATGACTACGCGGGCGCGCTCGCCGATCAGGACTGCCTGCCGGAGAAACTAATCGGCGCAATCTACTATTCGCCATCGGACCGCGGTTACGAAGCGCGCATCCTCGACTATCTCGAGCGCGTCCGCAAAGCCCGCGCGGCGGCGCGCCAGCGGCGTTCGGATTAGCGCGCGGCGGACGCCGGCGCGATTGCGCCGAGTTTGCGTCCGGTAAATTTTCCCGCGGCGGCGAAGTCGAAGCCGACTTCGGCCGCGCCATCGAGCGCGCGGGCGCGGCAACCCTTCAGGGCGAAGTCGCGGCGGCATAACGCGAACCGCGAGGCTGGACAATCCGGTCCAACCCCGCGGGCGCGTTTTTTCAGACTTTGAGACGAATTAACGGGTTCCGAGAACGGAATCCTTCAGCGCTTTCGCCGGCGTGAAACGCAGACGCGTGCGCGCGGGAATCTTGATCTGCGCGCCCGTCGCCGGATTACGCCCCATGCGCGCCTTGGTTTTCCGCTTGCGAAAAATTCCAAGCCCCGCCAGACGCAGCGAACCTTCCTTCTTAAGTTCGCGCACAACCAGACTGGTCACTTCCTCGAGCACCGTCTTCGCCTGCTTTTTCGTGATGCCGAGCTTGTCGGCAAGATGGGCTGCGACCTGCGACTGCGTCATCATCCTCCTCCTTGCGGCCTGATCATGGCCTGGCACAAGCGTGAACGAGAAAAAGCTTTATTTCAAGCGTCAATCAATCAGTTTGTCCTACAACCACGCGGAATTTTGCACAAGCGATCGCTGGAGTGGGCGCAAATACTTGGTTTTCGGGCGTCGAAATGGCGCAACGCGCGCCGGACGGCCTGTTTGCGCCGCGCCGAGAACGCGACGCCCTCAATAGTTGACCGCGATCAAAAAGAGTCCGGCCGCCGGAGCGGCGGCCGGCGCGCGCGCGCGATCGCCCGCCGCGAGCAACTCCGCGATCGCTTCCGGCTCAAGCCGGCCGCGGCCCGCCGCGACCATCGCGCCAACCATCGTCCGCACCATCCGGCGCAAAAACGCCCGCGCCTCGACGCGATAGATGAGCAAATCGCCGTCGCGCCGCCATTCGCTGACGATCACCCGCCGCACTGCGCCGCGCTCCTTCGACCCGAGCGTACGAAACGCCGTAAAGTCGTGCTCGCCAAGAAAAACGCGGGCCGCCGCCGTCATCGCGGCGAAATCCAGCGCGTCCGAAACCAGCCACGAATGGCGATATTCGAAGGCCGAGCGCCGGTCGCGATTCAGCACGCGATATTCATAGACGCGCGAACGAGCCGCGCGGCGCGGGTCGAAATCATCGGCCGCGGCGGCAACTTCGATAATCGCGATATCCGCCGGAAGAATCCCGTTCAGCGCGCGCCGCAGCTTTTCCAGCGCGCACGCGCGCGGCGCGACAAACGCGGCGACCTGGCCGCGCGCATGCACGCCGGCGTCCGTGCGTCCGGCCCCATGCACCCGCACCGGCGCGCTGAAAATCCGCGCCAGCGCGTCTTCAAGCCGCGCCTGAATGGAGTCCTGACCAGCCTGGAATTGCCAGCCCGAATAGTTGGCGCCGTCGTATTCGAGAGTGAGGCGAATTTTCATCGCGCGCGGCGCTCCCCGCGGAACGCGCCTGGCCATTGGCTCCAATCGCTCAGGAAAGGGCGAACCAGACGCTTTCGGCGATCCACAGCGCCGCCAGCGCGGCGACCCGCGCCGCGTCATAAACGCACCAGAAGGTCGCGCCCGACGCGTTGCGCGTCATCCGCACGATCACCGTCTCCTGGCCGACGGCATCGACAAAGCCCGCCGGATCCTCGCCCTCGATAAACAGAATTCCCGGCGCCGATCGCATCCGCACGACCCAATCCGCCGTATCGCGTCCATTCGCGGGCGCCGCAAGCGCAACCGCCCCGCCGTGGAACACGGGAGCCTGCACGATTTGCACGGCGGCGGCGATCGCGTCTCCGGCCAGCGCCGCGACTTGCGCGCCGATTGCGCCCGCGATGGCCGCGGCGCCCGCCGGCATGAACAGGTTGAAAGCCAGTTGCGGCGCGTCTTCGTCCGGATCGAGCCTTGCGTTGAGCAGGTCGGCGGTCTGATTGAACAGCGCGGAGACCCGTTCGCGGCCGCCGGCGCTGGCCCCGACGATCACCGTCGCGCCGACGAACCCCGCCGTCACGTCCAGCGCGCGCAACACCGTCGCCATCACCTGCGCCGCCGGATGGGGCGCGGCGAACAACCGGCGCGCCCGCAGTTCCTGAAGCCGTTCACGCGCGGTAATTCCGGGCGCCGCCAAAACCGCGGCGCCCGGCGCGCGGCCCACCGCGCTCAAATCGATCATCACCGTTTCCGGATTCTGCTCGACCAGGGCGCTTGCGGACGTTTCGGGAACCGCAAGGAAAGCAATATCGAACTGGGCGAGTTCATCCGCCGCTTCGAGCCGCGCGACCGAATGCGTGCGGCCTCCGGCCTCGACCGAATCGAGCGCGCCGCCTTCCGTCGCGAACAGCCGCAACTCCGCGCAGGGAAATTCACGCTCGACAATCAAATCCACGATCTGACCGCCGACAATCCCCGTCGCTCCGATCACGGCGACGCGCGGTTCGCGTCCGTTACTCAAATGATTCCTTTTTCATGTTCTCCGCCGCCGCAAGGCGCGGCGTTCGCGCCGCGCCGTCAGTCATGGTCCGTCAGGCTTCGGGCTCGACGCTTTCGATACGCTCGCGCACCAGCCGCCCCATCGCCTTGCAGCCTACCGTCTTGGCTCCCGCGCCGGCGCCAAGGTCGCGCGTGCGATAGCCGTCGCGCACCACGCCCGCGACCGCCTGCGTGATCAGCTCCGCTTCCGCGCGCATCCCCAGCGAATGCTCGAGCAGCATCGCCGCCGACAAAATCGCCGCCAGCGGATTCGCCTCGTCGCGCCCGGCGATATCGGGCGCGCTGCCGTGGATCGGTTCGTACAGTCCCACCCGATAGCCCGCGTCGTTCAATTCCTCGCCGAGCGAGGCCGACGGCAGCAGGCCCATCGAACCCGCCAGCACGGAGGCCTCATCGGTCAGGATATCGCCGAACATGTTTTCGGTGACGATTACGTCGAAGTCGCGCGGCCGGCGAATCAGATGCATCGCCATCGAATCGACCAGCTGATGGTCGCACTTGACGTCGGGATAGCGCGGCGCCAGCTCGGTCGCGATTTCCCGCCACAGCCGCGAGGTCGCAAGCACGTTGGCCTTATCGACCGAAGTCAGATGCTTGCGCCGCTCGCGCGCCAGTTCGAAGCCATAGCGCAACACGCGCTCGATTTCGGCCTCGGAATAAAAGCAGGTATCGACCGCCTCGCGGCCTTCGGCGCCGGCGCGCCGCTCGCTCGGCTTGCCGTAATAGATTCCGCCGGTCAATTCCCGAATCACCACCAGATCGACGCCATTGACGATTTCCGTCCGCAAGGGCGACGCCGGCAGCAATTCCTTGACGCTCTTGACCGGCCGCACGTTGGCGAACAGTCCCAGCTCTTTGCGCAATCCGAGCAGCGCCTGCTCCGGCCGCACCGCGGCTTTCGGATCGTCCCACTTCGGACCGCCGACGGCGCCGAGCAGCAGCGCGTCGCACTCGCGCGCGGCCGCAAGCGTCGCGGCGGGCAGCGGCGTGCCATGCGCGTCGATCGCATGGCCGCCAATCGGCGCTTCCTTGAATTCGATAGCCACGGCGTCGCGCCGCGCGACGACCTTGAGCACCTGCAAGGCCTCGCCGACCACTTCGGGACCGATACCGTCACCCTTGAGCACAAGAATTTTATAGGCCATGACCAGCCACTAATGCCCGCCCGCGCCGCGCGGGCGGAATGCGCTTCTCCCTCGCCGGTATTTTCGGGATTGCGGATTGCCCAGGCGCCGCGTTGACCCCGGCGGCCGGATTCACGCTCCACACGCCGCTTTCCGGATTCGCGCCCCGCCGCGCTTCGCCAGCGACAGGAGATCCAACTCCCCGAAAGAACCCGCCCAAAATGCAACGTATCAGCACTTAGCCCAAAGCGCATCGCCGCGGCAAGTCCCGCGCGGTTATGGCCCCTCGCCCGCGCGCGCCCCGGTTGCCCGCGCCTTAAGCCGATTGAGCGCATTCACCAGCGCCAGCGCGCTGGCCATCACGATATCGCTATGCGCGCCCTGCCCCGCGACGGTCATTCCGTCCTCGCGCACCAGGCACGAAACCTCGCCGAGCGCGTCAGTGCCGCCGGTGATCGCCTTGACCGAATAGCGCTCCAGCGCCGGCGTGATTCCCGCGATTTTGTAGATCGCCTTGTAGCAGGCGTCCACCATCCCGTCGCCGGTCGCCTCGGCGTGGCGCTCTTCCCCCGCGACCCGCATCGTCACCTCGGCGCGCGGAACGCTCCGGCTCGAAGAAGTCACGGCCACCTCCACCAGCTCGAGCTGTTCGGCCGTGCGCCGCGTCTCCTCGTTCGCCAGCGCCAGGATATCGTCGTCGTAAACGATTTTCTTCTTGTCGCACAACGCCTTGAACGCCGCGAACGCCTTCTCCACGTCGATCGCCGCCGGTTCCACGCCCAGTTCCTTCAGCCGGTTGACGAAGGCGTGGCGGCCCGAATGCTTCCCCAGCACCAGCTTGTTCGACGGAATCCCGACATCCTCGGGCTTCATGATTTCGTAAGTCAGTTTGTTCTTGAGCACGCCGTCCTGATGGATTCCGGCCTCATGGGCGAAGGCGTTGTCGCCGACGATCGGCTTGTTCGGCGGCACCGGCTGCCCGATGATCTGGGAGAGCAGCCGCGACGCGGGATAAATCTGGCGCGTCTCGATTCCGGTCCGCACCGCCATCAGGTCCTGGCGCGTCTTCAGCGCCATCACCACCTCTTCCATCGAGGTGTTGCCGGCGCGCTCGCCGATGCCGTTGATCGTGCATTCGACCTGACGCGCGCCGCTGCGCACCGCCGCCAGCGAATTCGCCACCGCAAGGCCGAGGTCGTTATGGCAATGGGCGCTCCAGATCACCCGGTCGGCGCCTGCGACATGCTCGCGCATATACGCGAACATCCGGCCGAACTCTTCCGGAATCGCATGGCCGGTGGTGTCGGGCAAATTGATGATGCGCGCGCCCGCGCGAATCACCTCGGCGCAAATCTTCGCCATCAAGTCCCAATCGCTGCGCGACGCGTCCTCGCAGGAAAACTCGATATGATCCAGATGGCGTTTGGCGCGCGTCACCGCCCAGGTCGCGGCGTTGAGCACGTCCTCGCGCGTCATGTTGAGCTTGTACTTGAGATGGATGTCCGAGGTGGCGATGAAGATATGGATTCCCGGCCGCCGCGCGCCTTCGACCGCCTTGAGCGCCGCGTCCACGTCTTCGTCGCGCGTGCGCGACAGGCTCAGCACGGTCGGCCGCTCCACGGTCTCGGCGATACGCCGCACCGCTTCGAAGTCGCCCGGCGACGACGCCGCGAACCCCGCCTCGATAATATCGACGTTGAGCCGCTCGAGCTGGCGCGCGATCGCAACCTTCTCCTCGACGTTCATCGTGCAGCCCGGCGATTGTTCGCCGTCGCGCAGCGTCGTGTCGAAAATCCTTACGTAGTCGTCGCCGACGTGATCGGAACTGGTCGTGGACATCGCAAATCTCCCTCGTCTTCAGCCCACTGCGGGGACCGGACCGGCGAACCGCGCAATTCCAGAAAAAGAAAACGCCCCGGGTCGCCTGTCTCGGCCCACCCGGAGCGTTGGTCTCGGATTCTCAAGCCTTGGTTCAGGCCCGCACCTCGACGCCCGCGGCGTAGGCCCCCCTAAGGGCCAGAATAAGCGACAGTCCGCGGTGCGGGTTCGGCACCATACCAGCGCTATCCTAATCGTTGGGCAAATCCCGCGTCAAGGCTCGCCCGCCGGCTCGTGCTCACTGACCGTCGCGCCGGCGACCGTCGCCGCCTGCGCGCTCTCCGCGGCCGCGCTTGGCGCGTCCACCGGCGGTTTGGCCATTCGCTCGCCGCGCGCCATCAGCACCAGCCCCGACGCCACATAGGCGAACGCCAGCGCGAAAAACGTGAACTGCGGCATCGCAAACAGCATCGCCGCCACCACCAGCACCACCGCCATCAGCTCAACCTGGGCCCGCCGATGGGGCGTCATGGTCTTGAAACTCGGATACGGCACCCGCGAAATCATCAGCGCCGCCAGTCCAAGCGTCGTCGGCGCCATCACGACGCATAAGGTGCGCGGCGAATCGATTTCGAAGTAACTGTACGCCAGCACCGCGCCCGCGATCAGCGCCGCCGCGCCCGGCACCGGCAACCCGGTGAAGCGGCGCTTGTCGGTCACCGCCGTCTGCACATTGAAGCGCGCCAGCCGGAGCGCCGCGCCAACCACGAACAGCCCGCTGATCACGATTCCGAGCGAACCCAGCGAATGGATCGCCCAACTGTAAACCAGTCCGGCCGGCGCCACGCCGAACGCGACCACGTCGGAAAGGCTGTCGTACTCGACGCCGAACTGGCTGGTGCTGCGCGACAGCCGCGCGACCCGACCGTCGAGCCCGTCGCATACGAACGCCACCACAATCATGGTCGCGGCCAATTCGAAATGCGCGTTCATCGACGAGATCAGCGAGTAAAAACCCGCCAGCAGCCCCAGCGACGTGATCGTCGCCGGCACCACGAAAACGCCGCGCCTGAGCGGTTCGGTCATTTTTTCACGTCGCGCCTTTAGACCCGGCGGCGCCAGCCGCATCCGTTCGCGCCGCGCAAAGCCGCGCCGCGCCTCGCCGCCGTTCATCGTTGTGGTTCTCCAATCACGCTCTCGCCCGCGCGCACCCGATCGCCGACTCGCACCGCGACCCGATATTCCATCGGCAGGTAATGGTCCACCCGGCTGCCGAACATGATCACGCCGACCCGCTCGCCGCGCGCGACCCGCGCGCCCGGCCGCACCCGGCATACAATCCGCCGCGCCAGATAACCCGCCACCTGCATGATCGCATGGCGGCGGCCGGCGGCGTCGGCGATTACGATCAGATTGCGCTCGTTATGCTCGCTGGCGGAATCGCTGTACGCGGCGCGAAATTCGCCCGGCGTATGACTCACCGCCGCAATTTCTCCGCCGGTCGAAGCACGGTTCACATGCACGTTAAGCGGCGACATAAAGACCGAAACGCGCCGATATTGCTCCGCACCGCGCGCGTCGGGCAAGGCGCTTTCGCCGATCCCGGTGACGCGGCCGTCGGCGGCCGAAAGAATCGCGTCGGCCGGCGCCGCCGAAGTCCGCTCCGGATCGCGAAAAAACATGCCGATCGCGAAGGCCGCGAGCAAAATCAGGATACCCGTCCATTGCGCGCCGAAAGCGATCGCCAGCAGGCCGGCCGCCGCCGCGCCCGCCATATAGACGGCGCCCTCGGGA
>DAHZDR010000432.1 GCA_027403435.1 Deltaproteobacteria bacterium | reverse complement strand
GCGGGATTCGCCTTGAACAGCTTTTCCCAGTTGCCGCCGGGATAGACGATCGAGCCGGGGGCTATCGAATTGACGCGGATCGCTTTGGGCGCGAGCTCGCGGGCCAGGCCCTTGGTGAAGGAGATCATCGCGGCCTTCGAGGAGTTGTAACTGAGCGGGCCGCCGGCCTCGCGGCCATAAATCGAGCTGATATTGATAATCGAGCCGCCGCCGCGCTTCTCCATTTCAGGCGCGACCAGGCGGGCGAGACGGACGGCGGCATGGAAATTCAGCTCGAAAGCGTTCCGCCAGGCCTCGTCGCCGAGTTGCGCCAGCGAACCGACGTGGGCGGCGCCGGCGTTATTGACGAGAATATCGACGCCGCCGCAGGCCGCGACGGTCGCGGCCACCCAGGCTTCCGTCTGGGCGGCGTTGGCGACGTCCACCGGACGGGCGAGCGCTTCGTGGCCGGCGGATTTGAGTTCGGCGGCGAACGCCTCAAGCGCGTCGGCGCCGCGCGCGCATAGGCTCAGCCGCACGCCTTCCGCGGCCAGCGCCGCGGCCATCGCGCGGCCCAAGCCGCGGCTCGCTCCGGTGACCATCGCAACCTTGCCGTCGAGTCCCAAATCCATCGCGTCAGTTCTCCTTGATCAAGCCGTTCGGCCGTTTCGGCCACCCACACTAATGCGAACAAATTGTCGCCCGCAACGGCGCGCGTTCGGCGCAATCGGGGCGCGGCGCGGTTGACAGTCGGCGAAGGCGGTCCTATTGTGGTCAATCTGACTCAAATCGCGGCGGAGGCATATGGAAATAAGGGTTGAAGGCTCTCTCGATCAGGCGATGCGCGTGCTCAAGCGCAAGCTCGCCAAAGAGGGAGTGTTCAAAGAGATGAAGAAGCGGGCTTTTTACGAAAATCCCAGTGTTCGCCGCAAACGCAAACGTTCCGAGGCGCAACGCAGGCGCCGCAAGGAACAACGGCGGCGGCGCGCTTCCGCGATGTGACTTTGGGCGGTAAATCCGCAGCCTGATTCGGCGGCGCGTCGCTTAACGCCGCCGATTGTTTTTTTCGGAGATTAGGAATTCCGCCAGCGGGACGGCCCAGCTTGGGGCCTCCCGACCGCGTTGGATATTGCCGCCACGAACGGCCTTAAAAATTCGCGTGGGCGGAGGAAGACACGCCCACCGGCCGCCACGAAAACATCACCCGCCGGCTCGCGACGTAACAATCCAAATCGAAATGCGGCAGGCCGAACGCCGAACGCATCGCACGGAACTCCTCGATCCGGCGCTGCAGGCGGTCGGGAATCGAAGCCACGGCCTTAGGCGAGTCCCGCGCGGCGCAGGCCGGCGTGAAATCGATCGTCAAACAGCGGGAATTGTTATGACGGCGAACGGCGTCGGCGCCGAAATCGACCCGTGCGCAGGCGAGACACAGCGCCACGCGCGGCTCCGTGGAGACGCTTTCGGTCTCGAAATCTTTGAGCGCTCTGGCGCACTCGTCCCACGCTTCGCGCGCGCGATTGGTCGAATAGCGCCGGATTGCGCGGGCGACCTTGCTCAACATGGCGTCGTCGGCATTCGCCGCAAGCGCCAGAATCGCGTCGTTATCGCTTTCAAGGGTGACGCCAAACTGATGCGCCAGAAATTCGCGAAGATTGATCGGCAATTTGCACTGGGCGTGCAGGCATGAAGTTTCGATTATCGGGTGCGGCAACGGAATCGGTGGGCTGATTTGAGCGGCGGCGCGCTCGGCGGGCGACGTGGCAAGAACGCGGCGGCGGGGCATGACCGGAGCGTTCTGGAGAGCCCTGGAGATCTGAGCTCCTCTACGCACCAAAGGTCCACTTCGCATCGCGATGACCTCCTTTGGTTGGTAAATCGGCGTTGATTCGGGCGTTACTGGCGCACGGAAAACTCAAATTTATCAACCGGACACCCCACCCATGTATTGTCGATTTCGCAACCCTGCAACTTGCCGCATCGCGAGCTTGACCGGCGGCGGCGGTGACTCAACGATGTCGGCGTCAATCGCCAAGCTTGCAGCGCGTCACCCCGAAATCATGCAAAAGCGGCCGGACGTATAATTCCTCTCCGCGCCACTTTCTTTCACGCATCGGTCGTAACCTGACGTCGCGTTCTCCCCGGCGAATCCGATTCCTCGTCTCTTTTCCGGGCTGACTCCCCGTGCATACGGCAAAAACGTCCGCGACTCGCCGCGCCCGCCTTTCGAGACGTGTAGCCGCGCGTGAAGCGCGACTCGCATTAATCTTTTTAGCGCGCGTAGCGCGCTTCATCAACGGGGTATAATGGCGGCAAAATGCCGTCTTGGCGTTCAGTTTCAAGCACGGCTAATGCCGCCGACAGTTTCCAAAGGGTTGTGGCCAAAGTCTCAATATAAGCAATTCTAATAATTTTAAGGTCCTCGCCGAATCGCCAAATGATCCATCATATCTTTTGCTATAAGACGGTTTAACGGGATAATTTATCGTCAAAGCGGCGCTAAAATC
>DAHZDR010000337.1 GCA_027403435.1 Deltaproteobacteria bacterium | reverse complement strand
CCCACCTGCTGAATCGGCAAGAACCTGTTGACGAAGGTGTTGGTCCCCTGCTCCCAGTAGGTGTTCGGATACAGGTTCCAGCTATTGTAGTAGAAAGCCGTCAACTCCAACGGTCCAACCAGCGTGTGGAAACGCAGGCCTTCGTCCATATTGGCGATAGTCGTCGCCGGAATTTGCCACTGCGGCATGACGTTCAACAGCCCCGAACCCGGCGCATGCGCGCACGGGTGTATGTCGCCGGCCGGCACTCGGCTGCCCGGCTGCTTGCCGAAAGCCGTGATGAAATTCGAACAGCGATAGAACGGATTCGCCAGTGGCGAAGCGATTATCCGGGTGTCTTGCTGCGGGCCGTTGGGCACAGTAATAAAGGGCGGCTTCGCCGGCCCAATCACCGCCGTATTGTACGGCGAGTAGTAGGTGGACGCGACGTGCGCGCCGAAACGGCCGGACGGGTCGAAGCCGACGCCGGCCGGAAACCCGTTGTTCACCGTGCCCGCGTTGCTCATGCACTCGCCGTCGTAGCGATGGTCCGCGTAGTAGCAGCTATTCCACATCGGCTGCCAGCGCGGAATGATCACGCCTTCCAGAAAATTCGAACTGAACGGTCCCCATTCCGGCAAATTCAGTATCGGATGGATCATCCATTGCGGAATCCGCGACTGCTCAAGGTTGGCGAAACCAAACGCCCAGGTCGTGTCCTGCGGATTGATCACGTCGCCCACGCGAAACGCCAGCGACTGGCCCCACACCACGATCTGGTTGCCGACATAGGTCGTCAGCGGACCGCTTTTGTTCTCCCACCAGAAATCCCGGACGTTGTACTGGTTGTAAAATTCGTTGGCGTACTGGCCGCCCAGTTTGTTCGCGCTGTTGAAGTTGTAGGGCGGCTCGTAGGCGAACCAGAACCGGCCGAAAAACGAGTTGTTCTCGTTGAGCTGGTAGTTGATGTCGGTCTGCAGCAGCGAGCGCGAATCGGCCAGACTGTTGCGGCTGGGGGTGTACATCTGCAACGCCCCCGGATTCTGCCACATGCCGAAGGTCTGGCTCAGATAACCCGAGATATGCAGCCCGCTCAGCCAGCCGTTCTCCTGCGTCGCCGACGAACTCTGCGGCAACGCGTCGGCGTCGGCCCCGGTCACGCTCAGTCCGCCCGGCGCCGCCGAAAGATCGCCGGCAAACGCGGCGCCGGCAAGCAGCCCAAAGATCATTAGCGCTCCAGCGAGCGCCGTCATGGTCCGGTACACTCCCCCAGACCCGTGCTTACCGTGCAATCCAGTCTCCATGAAAATTCCTCCCTGCCTGCCTGACCCATCCAGGAACCTTGGGGATCGCGACATTCGGCCTGTGCGCCAGAACATCGGCGCCGCCAATACCCCATCGGCATCCAATGCCGCGTTCCCAATAATTCGATTATTTGTTGGAGTTGCGGCTGTGGAACGGGACGTCCCGGCAGTCTCCTGAGAAGGCCTCACGCCGTCGCATTTCGCGGCGTGGTCGCTCTCCGGCAAACGGCCTTACAGGGATGTCGGCTGGTCTGAAACGGAGCGAAACGAAGCGACAATACAAATACAGCAGACAAACCAAACTCTCCCCGCGAAACGGCCTGAATCCGCACCTTCCTCCACCAAGCAATCGATACTCCCACCGCGTTTTCATCGGAAACGCGCCTGAGCGGCTCGCAGACTGATTTAACCGCTCGGACCGTTCCGCGGCCTCCGCCGCAACCCGTTAGCCACAAGGCTCGCGGATCGATGAAAACGCGGATGGCTATTTAACAAATCTTCAAGGCAAGATCAAACCCTCGTTACAATCCCCGGAACAAACGGATGCCCGACGAACGCGGCGCGGCCCCACGATTCGCGATTCCGCCGCCGCGCGGCGATCGCCGCGATTCGATTCGTTGCGGCTTTTTTCCACAATCGGCGGCGGCGCGATATGGATCGAATGTGGATCGAAGGCGCGTGCTCCCGATGCGTTCGCGGGCCTGATTTGGTAGCGTCGGACGTGGCTCCCAAAGCCGGAGGTGGATGAGTTGCGAATCGTATTGATCGGCCAGGCGGCCTTCGCCGAAAAGGCGCTCGAAACCCTGCACGCGCGCGGCGAGACGATCGTCCACGTCTTCGCGCCGCCCGACGAACCGGGCGGCCGTCCCGATCCGTTGAAGCGCAAGGCGCTGGAATTGAAGCTGCCGCTGAGCCAGCCCGCTTCGTTTCGCGGCGAACGCGAATTCGAGCATTTCAAATCGCTCGACGCGGACCTGGCGGTGATGGCCTTCGTCACGATAATCGTGCCCGAGCGCGTCCTGTACGCGCCGCGCCATCGCACCATTTGCTTTCATCCCTCCCTGCTGCCGCGCCATCGCGGCGCCAGCGGAATCAATTGGGCGATTATCCACGGCGACGCGGAAACCGGCGCCACCTGGTTCTGGCCCGATCGCGGCATCGACACCGGCCCAATCCTGATCCAGCGGCGCGTGCCGATCGGTCCCGCCGACAGCACCGGTTCGCTCTACTTCAACACGCTCTTCCCGCTCGGCATCGCGACCATGGTCGAGGCGATCGATTTAATTCGGGCGGGCAAGGCGCCCGTGATCGCGCAGGACGAGCGGTTCGCCACCTATGAGCCGCCCTGCCGCGACGAGCACGCCCAAATCGATTTCCGCAAGCCCGCCCGCGAAGTGCATAACCAGGTGCGCGGATGCGATCCGCAGCCCGGCGCCTTCGCCACGCTCGGCGGACGGCGGCTCAGCTTGTATGACGCGCTGCCGCTGGGCGGCGCCGTCGACGCGCCGCCGGGCGCGATCGTCGCGATCGACGAGCGGGCGATGACGATCGCGCTCGACGGCGGATCGCTCGCGGTGCGCCGCGTACGTCTCGATCCGAATCCCAAAAAAAGCGCGCCCGCCGAACTGGCCGCCGCCGGCGAATTGGCGGTCGGCGCGCGCTGCAATCGGGACGACTGACGCCGCCGCGCGCGCCCGGATCAACCATGCGGCTATGCGCTGGCACCGCGAAGGGAATCGTCATTCTGGATCCGGCGCGCCACGGACCGCCCCTGCTGGCGCTGGCCGATCCGCCGTCCGTATGGTGCATGGCGCGCGACGCCGGCAATCCTCATCTGCTCTATGCGGGCGCGGTCGATAACGCCATCGCCGGCAGCGCCCGCGGCCGCGCCGCGCTCGCCCGATCGACCGACGGCGGACGTTCCTGGAGCGATATAACCCCCGGCTCCGCGCGTGACGAGGAAATCTGGTCCGTCGCCACGCCGCCGGAACGTTCCGGAACCGTCTATATCGGGACTTCACGCGCGCGCCTGCTGCGCAGCGAAAACGCCGGCGCGAGTTTTCGCGAATGTTCCGCGCCGCGCCGTCCGCCGGCGCGCGATCGCTTCGGCATGGCGGGCGTCGCCGAACCCGCGCCGATTCGCGCGATTCGCTTCGACCCACACGATTCTTCGGTAATTTATCTGGCGCTTGAAACTGGCGGCGTGTTCCGTTCGGCCGACGGCGCCGGCGCCTTCGAGCCGCTGACTCAGGCGGTCAACGCGAACCTTCACGATCTCGCCATCGATCCCGACGATCCCGCGCGCCTATTCGCCGCCGCCGCCGCCGGAGTCTATTACTCCGCGACCGGCGGCGCCTCGTGGAGCCGCGCCGGCGGCCTTACCCGGCGCTGGGCGATTGCGCTTCTACCTGTCGGCGCGGGCGCGCAGGCCGCCGTATTCGCGGCGGCCGCGGCGACGCCTCCGCCGCTGTGGGCGATGGGTCCGGCGGGCGCCGACGCCTTGCTGTTTCGCAGCCTCG
>DAHZDR010000326.1 GCA_027403435.1 Deltaproteobacteria bacterium | reverse complement strand
GGAAATTCCTCGACTGGCAGCTCGAAATGAACCTCTGGAGCCGCTTTATTCCAACCGGCGCCGGCGGCGCGGGTTATTGCGCCCATCCCTTCTGGTATTTCGCGCCGCGCGTCCTCACCGGCTTCATGCCCTGGACGCTCTATCTGCCGGCCGCCGCGATCCTGCTCGCGCCGGGCCGCGGCCGCGCGCTGCCCGAACCGATCGTTTACACGCTCTGCTGGTTCGCCGGCGTTTTCCTGTTTTTCTCGTCCTCGCAAGGCAAATGCTTCGTCTATATCCTGCCGGCCTTCGCCCCGCTCGCGATTCTCGCCGGCTGCGCGATCGACGCCGCGATCGTCAACGCCGAATCCCCGGCGGCGCGCGCGCGCTGGCTCGGCCGCGCCTTCACGCTCGCCAACGCGATCGTCGCGGTCGGCGCCGCCGCCGCCGCGATCGTCCTGGCGATCGCGCTCGCGCGCCGCGCCACGCCGCCGCCGCCGTTTCATTTGCATGCCGGCGATCGCCGCGCGCTCGCGATCCTGGCGGGCTGCGCCGCCCGCCGCGATCTCCGCTTGATTGCGCTAGCCGCCGCCTTCGGGTTGAGCGCGCTGGCGATCGGCGCCGGATTGCCGCGCCGGCGCCGATCGATGCAGGCGGCGGGCACCCTGATTTTCGCCGGCGCGATCGCGCTCTTATGGTTCGGCCTGATTACGCCCGCGCAGGCCGCGCACGAAACGCTGCGCGATTTCGCCCGCGCCGCCACGCGCGCGCTGCCGCCGGACGCCGCGGCGGCGCATCTCGGGCTTGCCGATTGCGATTTGAATTTCTATTCGCCCGCGCCGCTCGAACCGATTTATCGTCTGCGCTGCGGGCCTGACGCCCCCCGCTTCGTCGTCGCCCGCGAGGCCGATTTCATGGCCGCCGCGCCGGCCATACGCGCCTGCTACGCGCCGATTCTCGAATCCGCGCCGGTCGATTCGGCCGGCCCGCGCGTGCTGCTCAAACTGACCGCGCCGCCCGGATAAGGCGCGCCGCCGGACCGCTCAGACCGGCGCGGCGACGTAATATTGCGTCCACAGCAGCCAATCCATCCGGCCGCCGCGCACCCGCCGCTCCAGCCAGCGCTCAAAGCCCAGTCCGCGTTCCCCGCCGAATTCCGCGACGATCGGCAAGTACATCCCGCTGCTGAAGCGCTCAAGAATCCGGAATCCCGCGGCCGTGATTTGCCGCTCCGCCGCGCGCGCCGTCAGCAGATTGATATGGCCGGTCTCGAAAATCGCCTCGCCATAAATCCGCCGCACCAGTCCGATTACGCCCGGCAAAAACGCGACCCGGCAGGCCGTTTCGAGCAGGCTGTAACGCTGCGGCGTCGAGAGCATCAGCGTTCCGCCCGGCGCGATCAAGCGGCGCATCGCCGCCAGCGCCCGCGCCGACTGCGCAAAATGCTCGATCACTTCGCTGCACAGAATCAGATCGAACTAACGTTCGGGCAAAGCCGTCGCCAGAATATCGTCGCGCCGCAACGTGAGATTCGGATAACGCGCCACGAGCGCCTGTCCGTGCCGCAGATGCGCTTCGTCAAGGTCGGTCGCGGTCACTTCAGCGAACGCCTCCGCCAGCGGCGCCAGATAGACGCCCGCGCCGAAACCGACTTCCAGCGCCCGGCGCGCGCCCGCCCGCGCGCATTCCCGCGCTTGCGCGATAATCCAGTCGCGGCGCGTGCAATGCAGCCAGCGCCGGGTCGGATTCTTCGACGCATAGAGCGTCTCGAGCAACGGAATCAGTTCGGTCCCGGTTTTCATTCGATCAATTATTCCGGTTCGCCGCGCCGTTTCGAAGACCTGCCGCGGCGCGCGCCGCCGCCGCCGCATCTTCCGCCCGGCCGCGCTTGAACGCCGCGCCAGCGCGGTCTAAGGTGAAGCGCAATTCAATTCTCGCGCGGACCCGCTCGCTGAAGGCGGCGCGCGCCCGCGACGTTTTCCGGTGACTCCGCTTGACGATTAACCGCAGCCCGCGCCGCGATCGCTTCGGCCTCGCCGCTTTCACGATTTATCTCGCCTGCTCGATACTCGTCTTCGGCCGCGCCGTGCTCGCCCATCCCGCCGCCGCGTATCTCGGCGTCACCGAGGATCCCACCATTTCCATCTGGTGCCTGGCCTGGTGGCCGTACGCCCTCGCCCATCATCTGAATCCCTTCGTCACCAAGCTGCTCTGGGCGCCGGCCGGCTTCAATCTCACCTGGACCACCGCGCTGCCGCTCGGCGCCTTCGCCGCCGCGCCGATTACGGCGCGCTTCGGCCCCATCGTGTCGTACAACCTGCTATGCCTGCTGGCGCCGGCGCTGGCCGGATGGACCGCGTTTGCGCTCTGCCGCCGATTATCTGGACGCTGGCTGCCCGCGCTTGCGGGCGGCGCGATTTTCGCCTTCTCCGCCTATATGCTGGTCGAGATCGGCGCGCATCTGGTGCTGATTCTGGTCTTTCCGATTCCGCTCGCCGTCCATCTCGTCGTGCGCCGGCTCGACGGCGATCTGGGGCGGTTCGCCTTCGTCGCGGCGCTGGCGGCGACGCTGGCCGCGACCTGCCTGATTTCGCTCGAAATTTTCGCCACGCTCACGTTTTTCGGCGCGATCGCGCTCGCCCTCGGATGGGCGCTCGGCGACGACGACGAACGTGCGCGGCTCCGCGCCCTCGCCGCGCCGCTCGCGGCCGCCTGTGCGATCTGCGCCGCCGCCGTCGCGCCGTATATCTATTTTTTCTTCCGCCCCGGCTATCCGCGTTCGCCGATCAATTCTCCCGGCGCCTATTCCGCCGATCTGCTCAACTTTATCGTGCCGACGCCCGCCAATCTGATTGGCCAGCTCAAGCCGCTCGCCGAACTTTCGCAGCGCTTCCCCGGCGCGATGCTCGACACCTGCGGATGCCTGGGCTTGCCGCTGATCGTCGTCGCCATCGTATATGGCCGCGCGCATTGGCGCGAAGCGCGCACCCGCCTGCTGGTCTGGAGCGTCGTGATCGCCGCAATCGCCGCGCTCGGTCCGCGCCTGCATATTGCCGGCGTCGAAACGCTGCCGATGCCGTGGAAAATCGCGCGCCATCTGCCGCTAATCGACAACGCCCTGCCCGTGCGTTTCACGCTCTTCGCCGATTTGGCGCTCGCCATCATCGCCGCCCTGTGGCTCGCCGAGCCGGCGGTCGATCGCGGCGCCAAGGCCGCCGCGATCGCCGCGATTATCCTCTTCATGGCGCCTAATCCGCGCGCCGCCGCGCGCGTCACTCCGATCGATTTGCCGGCGTTTTTCGCCGGCGGCGCATATCGCCAGGCGCTCGCGCCAGGCGCAATCGTCGTCGCCTTGCCCTACGGCGCGCGCGGCCCAAG
>DAHZDR010000323.1 GCA_027403435.1 Deltaproteobacteria bacterium | reverse complement strand
CGTCGTGATTGGCCATAGCTGCGGCGCCTCCGACCTGCGGTACCATACGGATATGCTCGATCGCGGATGCTACCTCGGCTTCGACCGTTTCGGGCTGGATTTTCTGCATCCGGATCGGCTCAGGATGGCGGCGCTGATCGGACTGGTCGGAGTCGGTTTCGAAAAGCAATTGGTGCTGTCGCACGATTCGGTCGCCTGCTGGCTCGGCAAGGGCTTGCCGGAGATGGACGAAAAAACCCGCAAGCTGATCGAAAACTGGAATCCGACGCATATCTTCAAGCATATCGTGCCGGCGTTGAAAGAGGCCGGCGTGAGCCAGCGCAAGATCGACGCGATGCTGATGGAGAATCCGCGGCGCTACTTCGAGAGCTGAACGGACGAAAATTCGCGAGCGATTGAAACCGGGAGGGCCGCTCTCCCGGTTTTTTTCATGGCGCGAACGGGAGCGCGGCGGCGTCAGGCGAGCGCGGCGATAATTTCGTCGAAGCCGAGCGTGCGGGTCAGCGCGTGGCCAAGCCGGTCGATCAGCACGAATTCGACGCCGGCGCCGGCGCGTTTCTTGTCGAGCTTGAGCGCGCGCTCGAACGCCGCGCCGCGCGCTCCGACGGGCAGGCGCGTGGCGAGTCCGGCGGATGCGATCAGCGCGAGCAGGCGGTCGGCGTCGGCCTCGGGCAGGTTCGCGTATGCGCGGGAGAGGGCGGTCGCCGCGCCCATGCCGATCGCGACCGCTTCGCCATGCAGCAGGCCGCCGTAGCCGGCCGAGGCCTCGAGCGCGTGGCCGACGGTATGGCCGAAGTTGAGGATTTTGCGCAGGCCGCCTTCGCGCTCGTCGCTTTGCACCACGGCGGCTTTGTGCCGCAGCGAGCGTTCGACGATCGCGGCGAGCGTCGCCGGATCGCGGCGCAAAATCGCGGGCATCGCGGTCTCCAGCGCCGTGATCATCGGGGCGTCCATAATCGCGCCGTACTTGATAACTTCGGCGAGCCCTTCGCGAAAGGCGCGGTCCGGCAGAGTCGTGAGCGTCGCGACGTCGGCGACGATCAGGCGCGGCTGATGAAACGCGCCGATTAGATTCTTCGCCGCGGGATGGTTGATTCCGGTCTTGCCGCCGAGCGCCGAATCGACCTGCGCGAGCATCGTGGTGGGAATTTGCGCGACCGCGATTCCGCGCATCCAGGTGGCGGCGGCGAAGCCCGCGAGATCGCCGACCACGCCGCCGCCCAAGGCGAAGACCGCGCTCGAGCGATCGAGTCCGGCGGCGGCGAAGCGATCGTACAGTTCGGCAAGCGTCGCGAGCGATTTGCTGGCCTCGCCGGCGGCGACGATGACAATCGCGGGAGCGAAGCCGGCGGCCGCGAGCGCGCGCGCGGCGCGGTCGGCGTACAAAGGCGCGACGATGGCGTCGGTGACGATTGCGGCGCGGCCCGGCTTGAGTCCGGCGCCGCGGGCAAGTTCGCCGAGGCGATCGAGCGCGCCCGCGCCAACGTGCGCCGGATGCGCGTTCGGACCGAGTTCTACGCGGAAATCGCCCATGATTTACGTCCGTGGGCGGCGAACGCCGCGACGACCGCGGCGGCGGCCTGTGAAATCGTGAGGTCCGAGGCGTCGAGCGAAATTGCGGCGCGGGCGTAAGCTTCGCGGCGGGTTTCGAGCAACTCCGCCATCCGCTCGCGCAGCGGCTTGCCGCCCGCCGTGAGCATCGGGCGCGAGGCCGCGGCGGGTCCGATGCGGCGGGCGATCACTTCCGGCCGGGCGGTCAGGCAAACAATCACGCCGGCGCGGCTCAGCGCGGCGAAGTTGCGCGGATCGACGAGCGCGCCGCCGCCGGTCGCGATCACCGCGGGAAGCGGATTGCGGCATTGCGGGCAACGCCTGCGCTCAGCGGCGATCTCCTTGATTAATTCGCGCTCGAGCATCCTGAAATGAGCCTCGCCAAACTGCTCGAAAATTTCGGCGATCGGCCGTCCGGCGCGTTCGGCGATCAGCGCGTCGCAATCGATCAGGCGCCATCCGAGCGCGCGCGCGCAGGCGCGCGCCACCACGCTTTTTCCGGTGGCCATGAAGCCGGTCAGAATCAGCTTCGGCGCCATCATGCGCGCGCCCCGCTCAATAATCGCGGAGCTGTTCGAGGTAGCCGCGATAATTGCGCGTGATTTCGGCGAGCGAATCGCCGCCGAATTTCTCCATAAAGGCGCGCGCCAGCTCGAAGGCGACCACCGTTTCCGCGATTACCGCCGCCGCCGGAATCGCGCAGACGTCGGAGCGTTCGATTGCGCCCACCGCCTCGGCCTTGGTTTTAAGATCCACCGACTTGAGCGGGCGCATCAGGGTGGACAGCGGCTTGAAGGCCACGCGCACGCGCAGCGGCTCGCCCGTGGTCATGCCGCCCTCCGTGCCGCCGGAATTGTTGGAATGGCGGGTGAAGCGGCGCGCCTCCGCGTCGTAGCCGATTTCGTCGTGCAATGCGGAGCCGCGCACGCGGGCGGCGCGGAAGCCGATGCCGACCTCAACGCCCTTGACCGCCTGCAAGCTGTGCAGCGCATAGGCCAGGCGGCCGTCGAGCTTGCGGTCCCATTGCGCGTGGCTGCCCAAGCCGACCGGCAGGCCGGTCGCGATCACTTCGACCACCCCGCCGAGCGTGTCGCCGGCCTTTTTGCAGGCGTCGATCTCCGCGATGATCGCGCGCTCCGCGGCCGGGTCCGCGACCCGCACTTGCGATTCCTCGGTGAGGCGCGCGAGTTCGTCGAGGTCGAGGTGCGCGGGCGCCGCCGCTTCGGTCGCGCCGATACTCGCGACGTAGCCGAGCACCTTGACGCCGAAAGGCGCGATCAGTTGGCGCGCGAACGAACCCGCCGCCACGCGCGCGGTGGTTTCACGCGCCGAGGCCCGTTCCAGCACGTCGCGGATGTCCTCGAGGTTGTATTTGAGCGCGCCCGCCAGGTCGGCATGGCCGGGACGGGGCCGCGTGACCAGCTTGGCCTCGCCCCGATCGGCGGGATCCGCCGACATCCGCTTTTCCCAATTCTTGAAATCGCGATTCTCGACAATCAGCGTGACCGGGCTGCCCATCGTGCGGCCGAAACGGATTCCCGAAACGACGCGCGCCTCGTCGCGCTCGATCGCCATCCGGCCGCCGCGGCCATAGCCTTTCTGGCGCCGCGCGAGGTCGCGGTTAATCGCCGCCAGATCGATTTCGAAGCCGGCCGGCGCGCCTTCAATAACGGCGATCAGTTCGGGTCCGTGGGATTCGCCCGCGGTCAAAAAGCGCAACATCGCGATAATTCTAGCCGGTCGCGCCGGCGCGCGCATCCGGGGAAACGCGGATTCAGCCAGCGCGGACGACGCCCTGACTTGCGCGTCAGCCGCCCTTGAAATTACGTCCCTTCAGCATCCGCGTCACCGTGCATTCCATGACTTCCTCGTCCTTCTGATTGAGCACGCGATGGACGAAGGTGACGATGCCGCGATCGCCCTTGCTGGTCGGGCGGGCCGCCGTCACATCCACCACCACGCGCATCGTGTCGCCGGCGAACAGCGGCCGTTTGAAAGCCATCTTGTCCACGCCGACCAGCGCCAGGCCGACGCCGTGGATACATCCGCTCAGGATGATCAGTCCTTCGGTGAAGGAAAAGATCAGCGCGCCGGGCGCAAAGCGCTTCGGATGGAGCGACTTGCGCTTGACGTACTCCTCGCTCATGAACAATTCCTCGAAGAAACCGCCCAGCGCGACGAACTGCGAAATTTCCGCGTCGCCGACCGTGCGCGAAAGCGTCTCGACGCGATCGCCCACCTTCCAATCCTCGAAATAACGAGCCTCCATGACGCTCCTTTCAGTTGCTCCGGGAATTCGCTCCGATAGTTAATCCCACATCAATCCGCCATCGACGTTGATCGATTGGCCGGTGATATTGTCGGCGTCGGATGACGCGAGAAACGCGGCCACATTCGCGATATCGTCCGGCGTATTCGAGCGGCCGAGCGGAATGGTCGCGTCGAGGCGGCGGATCGCCTCCTCCTCGCTCAAGCCGCGCCGTTCGATCGTTTCCTTCATGATCGTTTCGAACATATGCGTGCGCGTGACGCCGGGGCAAATCGCGTTGACGTTGATATTGTGGCGGGCGAGTTGCGCCGCCGCCACGCGCGTCATCGCGATTACCGCGCCCTTGGTTCCCGCGTATGCGATATTCGAGGTGCCGCGATAGCCTTTGCCCGCGATCGAGGCGATATTGATGATCTTGCCGGATTTTTGCCGCGCCATTTCGCGCGCCGCCCGCTGCATGCAGAAAAACAGTCCGCGCGCGTTGACCGCGTGCATCCAGTCCCAATCGGCCTCGGTCACGTCAAAAAAACTCAGGCTGCGCGTGACTCCGGCGTTGTTGACCAGTATATCCACGCGGCCGAATTCGGCGGCGGCGCGCCGCACCAGTTCGTCGATTTCGGCGACCTTCGCCATGTCGGTATGCATCAGCAGGCCGCGCCCGCCGATCTCGTCCAGCACCGCTTCGCCGCTTGCGCGATCGACCTCGGCGATTACCACCCGCGCGCCCTCGGCCGCGAAGCGCAGCGCCATCGCGCGGCCCATCCCGCGCCCCGCGCCCGTGATTATCGCGATTTTGTTCTCGAGCCTCATCGCGCGCCGCACCTCCATTGAACTATCGCGCTTGTAGCGCAATCCGTTCCCGCCGTACAGCGCGGACCGCGCCGTCCGCGCCGCCGGTATGGCCGCGCCGCCTCCGGGGGGTGTAGATTCGCGGCACGTGATGAGAGCGCGGGTGGTAATCGTCGGGCCGGCCGGCGGGGTCGAGCAGCTTACCTATGCGATTCCGCCGGCCCTCGCCGGACGCCTCGAATGCGGCCATCGCGTGCTGGTGCCGCTGCGTTCGCGCCGTATGACCGGACTCGTCACCGAAGTCGGCGAGGCTCTCGACAGCGGCGGCGCCGAACCGCGCGAGCTGCTCGAACTGCTGGAAACGACGCCGCTCTTCGACCGGCCGCATCTGCGCCTCGTCGAATTTCTGTCCGCCTATTATCTGACGCCGCTGGCCGAGGCCTATCGCGCCGTGATGCCGGCGGCGGCGCGGGTCGAAACCGGCCGGGTTTACCAACTCGACGCGCCGCCGGATCCGCTCGCGCTCGCCGCGATGAACGCGCTGGAGCGGTCGCTGCTCGACGCGCTCCGGTCACGGCCGCGCCCGCTGCGCCAGCTCACGCGGTTGGGCGATCGCCGCGAGGTCGAGAGCGCGCTCGCCCGCCTGGCCGCCGACCGGTTCGTCGCGACGCGGGACGCGACCCGCGGCCGCCATCGCACAACGACCAGCCCGATCGTGCGGCTCATCGCCGGCGCCGGCGCAAGCTCCGTGCGCGGCGCGCGCCAGCGCGCGATTCTCGCGCGGCTCGCCAGCGCCGACACGGCCGGCGTCGATCTCGCGGCGCTGACCGCGGAGCTTCCCACGGCGCGCGCCGCGGTGCGCGCGCTGGCGAGCCGGGGCCTTGTCGAACTGGCCGACGCCGCCGCGCCCGCCGATGGCGCGATCGCCGCGGCGGCTCAATTCGCGCCGACCCACGAGCAGGCCGCCGCGATCGCCGCCGTCGCGCCCGCCCTGCGCGAACGCCGCTTCGAGACGTTTCTGCTCTGGGGCGTCACCGCCAGCGGCAAGACCGAAGTCTATTTGCGCCTTGCCGCCGAGGCGCTTGCGCAAAATCGCCGCGCGCTCGTGATGGTGCCCGAAATCGCGCTGGCCGATCAGATTGTGCGTTCGTTCCGCGCCCGTTTCGGCGCGCTGGTCGGCGTCGTGCACAGCGCGCAGAACGTCGCCGAGCGCTGGGCCTCATGGTCGGCGGCGCTGGCCGGAGACTGCCGCGTCATGATCGGTCCGCGCTCCGCCGTGTTCGCGCCGATGCGCGACCTGGGCCTGATCGTCGTCGATGAGGAGCACGACGCGGCCTATAAGAACGAGGAGGGCGTCCGTTACCATGCGCGCGATCTGGCGGTGGCGCTCGGCCGCTTCAGCGCCTGTCCGGTGATGCTGGGATCGGCGACGCCGTCGGCCGAATCGTTCGTCAATACGCGCCGCGGCCGTTACCGGATGCTGCGGATGCCGCGCCGGATCGGCGATCGCGCGCTCGCCGCGGTCGAAATCATCGACCTGCGCGAACATCCGCGCGCCGAAAAATCCGCCGCGCCGCGGCCGTCCCCGGACGCCGCGGCCGCTTCCGCCGCGCGCGCCGAACCGCCGCCGCCCGATGCCGTTCCGCTGTCGCCCGATGCCGTTCCGCTGTCGCCGCCGCTGGTCGAGGCGTTGCGCGCCAACCTCGCCGCCGGCGGCCAGTCGGTGATTTTTCTGAACCGCCGCGGCTATCATAATTTTCTGCAATGCCATCTGTGCGGCAACGTTATCGCCTGCGCCAATTGCTCCGTAAGCCTGACCTTCCATCTGCGCGACCGCTCCCTGCGATGCCATTACTGCGGCGAGAACGCCGCCGCGCCCGAGCGCTGTCCGGCCTGCGACGGCCACGGACTCGCCGGCCAGGGCTTCGGCACCGAACGGCTCGCGCAGGCGCTGGCCGAGCTTTTGCCGCAGGCGCGGATCGAGCGGATGGACAGCGACACCAGCGGCCGCCGCGGCGCGCGCGGCGCGATTCTCGAAGGTCTCGCCCGCGGCGATCTTGACGTGCTGGTCGGCACGCAGATGATCGCCAAGGGCTTCGATTTTCCCGGCGTCACGCTGGTCGGCGTGGTGCTGGCCGATCTCACGCTCAACCTGCCGGATTACCGTTCGGCCGAGCGCACGTTCCAATTGCTTACCCAGGTGGCGGGACGGGCGGGCCGCGGCGAACGGCCCGGGCGCGTGCTGATTCAGACCTACGCGCCGCATCACTACAGTATCCGTGCCGCCCGCGATCAGGATTACGCCCGCTTTATCCGCCGCGAACTCGACCTGCGCCGCGAGCTGATGTATCCGCCCTTCGCCCGGCTCGCGCTGGTCCGAATCGAGGGCGAGGACGCCGGCCGCGTGAGCGCGATCGCGTCCGCCGCCGCCGCCGCGTTCGGCAAAATCGCGAAGCCCGACGCGATGCGCGTGCTGGGCCCCGCGCCAGCGCCGATCGAGCGGATCAAGGGGCGCTATCGATGGCAGGTGATGCTCAAGGCGATCGAGCTGCAAGACCTGCGCGCGGCGCTTGTCGCGATGCGCGCCGAAGTGGCGCCGCGCGCCGCGCGCGATCGCGTCCGGCTCGCCATCGATATCGATCCGGTCAACATGCTCTGACCGCGCGCCGTCGCGCCGCTATTTCCGCCGCGCGATTACCGCCGTGCCGTACGCCGCGATCTCGCTCATCAGGCCCGCGATTTCGTTGCAATCGAAGCGCATCGCCAGCACCGCGTTGCCGCCGCGCTCCAGCGCCGCGAGGCGCAGCCGTTCGATCGCCTGATTGCGGCTGTCGGTGAGCAGTTGCGTATAGCCTTTCGCCTCGCCGCCGAAAACCGTGCGCAGACTCGCGCCGAAATTCGCAAAGGCGTTGCGCGCCCGCACCACCAGCCCAAACACTTCCCCCAGCGTCTGGGTGATTTCGTATCCGGGCAGGTCGTTCATCGTCGAGACGATTACCTGGTCGATAGCGTTTTCACTTGCCATCTGACGAGCCTAGATGCGCGCCCGGCGATCGGCAATCCAATTTCGCGCGGCGCCGCCCGCTCCGCAAAACAAGTTTGCGGCGCGCGCCGTTTTCGCTACCATCGCCGCAACCGCCGCGCATCGCGCGCGGCCCAAGGAGACGCGAGCGCGATGGAGATTCCGGCGCCGATTCATGAGCTTGACGCCGTAATGGACGACGGCGCGGTCATCCGTATCCGCCAGCTTGGCAATCCCGCGGGTCCGCGCCTTGCGCTGAGCCACGGCAACGGTCTGGCGATCGACGGCTATCTGCCGTTCTGGGCGCCGCTGCGCGAACGCTACGAGTTGATTCTGTTCGACTTCCGCAATCACGGCGGCAATCCTTTGCATCGCTTCGCCAATCACAACTGGCCCAACTTCGTCCGCGACCTCGAACTGATCCATCGCCACGTCGAGGCGGAGCTTGGCCCCAAGCCGATCGCCGGCGTGTTCCATTCGCTCTCGGCCGTGGCCGCGACGATGCACGCCGATCAGTACGGCGCGCGTTTCAATCCGCTGGCGCTCTTCGATCCGCCGTTTTATCCGCGCGACGGTCATCCCTTGCGCGACCGTCACGGCGCGGGCGAGGACGGAATCGCCGAACGCGCCGCGCGCCGCACCGAAAGTTTTGCCGATCCCGGGGATTTGGCGCGCCAGTTCCGCAAATACTTTCCCCAATGGGTTCCCGGCGCGCACGAACTGATGGCCCGCGCGACGCTCCGTTACGACGCCGCGGCCGGGCGCTGGACGCTCGCCTGTCCGCGCGAATTTGAGGCGCACGTCTTCCGCTCCAATCGTGAGACGACCGCCGGATGGACCGCGCTCGGCCGCCTCCCCGCCGCGGTCAAATTGATCTGCGCCGATCCGAAATTCGGCGACGGCCCCGCGCTCATCGGCCAGGCGCTGGCGGCCGAGGCGCCGGTCGCGTATGAATTCATTCCCGACACCACGCATTTTCTGCAAATCGAAAAACCCGCCGAATGTATCCGCGCGCTGGAATCGTTCCTCGCCGCGCGCGGGTTTATCGACTGACGCGGCGCAACTGAACGTGAAAAAATCCCGCGCGCATCCTCAAGCGTCAGCCCAGGCGCCGCGCCGCGCCGTTACCCGCCGCCCGGCGCCGCCGGTCGTCGCGGTCAGCGGCCTGGTCGTCGAACGCGACGCGCCGATCCTCAATTCGATCGACTGGCGCGTCGCGCGCGGCGAACACTGGGCGATTCTCGGCGCCAACGGCTCGGGCAAAACCTCCCTGCTCAGCACGCTCACCGGCTATATGCCGCCGACCGCCGGCGAAATCGCCATGCTTGGCGAAACTTACGGCCGCAGCGACTGGCGCGAGCTGCGCAAGCGCGTCGGCATCACCAGTTCCGCCATCCTCAACCTGATGGAAGGCCACGAGACCGCGCTCTCGGCCGTGATTAGCGGCCGCCACGCGATGCTCGGGATGTGGGGCGAGGCCGGCGCGGGCGAACGCGCCGAGGCGCTGCGCATCCTGCGCCAAATCGAGGCGTCCCCGCTGCGCGACCGTCCCTGGCGGTTTCTTTCGCAGGGCGAACGCCAGCGCGTGCTGATCGGCCGCGCCCTGATGGCCCGGCCGGAACTGCTCATCCTCGACGAACCCTGCGCCGGCCTCGATCCGGTGGCGCGCGAGCATTTCGTCCAGTTCCTCGAACGGCTCGCCCGCCGCCGCGGCGCGCCGACCCTGCTGCTCGTCACCCATCATGTCGAGGAAATCATGCCCGCTTTTTCGCACGTGCTGGTGCTGGCCGCCGGCCGCGTGCTGGCGCACGGTCCCAAGCCGCGCGTGCTGACCTCGGCGACGCTGTCGCGCGCCTTCGGCGCCCCCGTCAAGATACGCTTGCGGGCCGGCCGCTATTCGCTCGTCGTGCGCCCGTCGTCCAAAGTCGTAATCTGAATCCTCCCGCGCGTCGGTAATGTGCGGTTTGTAAAAATTACGCGGGATTTTTGTTTCGACGGCTCGCTTGACGGCCTCATCGTCGATGCTGGCTCTTATCTTTTCGGTCCTGTTGTCAAGCTCACGTTGCGCAGCCTTCACAATGGTTTTAAGCTCCGAGTCTGTTGAGGCTTTGATGATTTTCTTCAGTGCCTGCTTGTTTTCTGTGGTCATGATGTGATCATATCTAGAGGCATGCCTTCACGAGCAAGCAGAGAATGTCCGTTCGCGCTACCTGCCGCTTGATGGACTGCTCCAAAGACGTGGCCCTAAAGCTCGTTGTGGACGCGGGAACCGCGTGTGCGGCGCGCGCATCCGCGCAAATCAGTGCAGCCGAAAGCTTAA
>DAHZDR010000297.1 GCA_027403435.1 Deltaproteobacteria bacterium | reverse complement strand
GATCCGCGATTCGACCGGCCCGGCCGGCCACGCGCTCAAGATCGTCGTCATGCGCCACGACAATCCGGCCGTCGCGCGTCATATGAACGTCCAGCTCGATATAGGCGACGCCCAAATCAGCCGCTGCGGCGAACGCCGGCAGCGTATTTTCGGGAAAATCGCCGCTGGCCCCGCGATGGGCGAAAATTCGCGGATAAGGACCGGCGAAGAATTCGTTTTGGGTCGTCACCTGGCGCCTCGCGGCGGCGCGATTTGCGCGGCATCGCAGGGGTTGATAGCCAACGGCGATAAAGCGTCGCTAAACCGCGGCCTGTCCACCGATCGCGCGTCCGTGCGGCCTCACGCGGCGGCGATCCGCGCGCGCATCGCCGCGATCGTCGCGGCATAGTCCGGATGGCCAAAAATCCCCGATCCGGAAACGAATACGTTGGCCCCGGCAGCGACCGCCCGGTCGATATTGTCAAGCTTGATACCGCCGTCGATCTCGACATCCAAAGCGAGGCCGCGGCGGTCCAGGTCCGCGCGCAGCAAACGAACTTTATCGAGCGTTTCCGGAATGAAGCCTTGGCCGCCGAATCCCGGATGGACGCTCATCACCAGAATCATATCGAAATCGCCCGCCGCGGCGAGCGTGCGGTCCAGCGGAGTTTCAGGATTCACGGCGACCGCGGCGCGCACGCCCAATTTACGCATTTGCGCGGCGATCGCGGGCAAATCCGCGCAGACTTCGGCGTGGACCGATATCGAGTCGGCGCCGGCCTTCACAAACGCCTCGAGATAGCGCTCGGGCCGCTCGATCATCAGATGGGCGTCGAGCGGCAGACGAGTAATTTTGCGCAGCGATTCCAGCACCGGAATTCCAATAGACAAATTAGGCACGAAATGGCCATCCATGACATCGAAATGGATTACATCGGCGCCCGCCGCTTCGACCTTGCGAATCTCTTCGCCCAATCGCGCGAAATCCGCCGAAAGAATCGAAGGCGCAATTTTGTATGCCCGTGCCATGCTTGCGAGCTTAGCGCCGGTTGGCGATGGCCGCAAAGAATCCCCGGATTCTTCGCGGCCATCGGAGTGGCGGCGCCTGGCGCCCGCAATGCCCGGATAGCCTTGTTGCGGAGCTTCCCCAGGCCGCGGCCAGCAACCGCGCCTACGCTTCGAACGCGTAGGCGTTTTCGTCGTGCTCGCTGATATCGAGCCCCATCACCTCAAACTCCTCGTCCACGCGCAAACCGACGATCGCGTCGGTCAGCTTGAGCAGGATCAGGCTGCCGACGAAGGCGAAAGCGAGGCTCGCGCCAACCGCGACCGCCTGGATAATCAGCAGGCGCGGATTGCCGAAGAACAGTCCGTTGGCGCCCGCCGCGTTGACGGCGGCGCTGGCGAACAGTCCCGTGGCCAGTGCGCCCCAGACGCCGCCGACGCCATGCACGCCAACCACGTCGAGCGCGTCGTCATAGCCCAGCCGCGATTTCATCCGCACCGCGAAAAAGCAGATCACGCCCGCGCCCGCGCCGATCGCAATTGCCGCCAGCGGACCGACATAGCCAGAGGCCGGCGTAATCGCCACCAGTCCGGCGACCGCGCCGCTGACCACGCCGAGCACCGTCGGTTTGCCCGACTTCCACCACTCCACGACCATCCAAGCCACGGCGGCGGCCGAGGCCCCCAGATGCGTCGCGACGAAGGCGGAAACCGCCAGTCCATTGGCCGCCAGCGCGCTGCCGGCGTTAAACCCGAACCATCCGAACCAGAGCAGTCCGGCGCCGGTGACCGTCATCGTCAGGTTATGCGGGATCATCGGTTCGCGCGGATAACCGCGCCGCCGGCCAATCACCAGCACCGCGGCCAGCGCCGAAATTCCCGACGAAATGTGCACCACCGTGCCGCCCGCGAAATCGAGCGCGCCCATCTGATGAATCCAGCCGTCAACGCCCCATACCCAATGCGCCAGCGGATCATAGATGAGGGTCGTCCAAAGCAGGCTGAACATCAGAAAACCGCGGAATGAAATCCGCTCGGCGAAGGCCCCGGTGATCAGCGCCGGCGTGATGATCGCGAACATGCACTGAAAGACCATGAAGGCCTGATGTGGAATCGTCGCGGCATAGGCGGGATACGCCTGCGCGGCGCTCACGCCGCTCAGGCCCAGCCAACTCAGCCCGCCGATCAGCGCGTTATGCGGCGAAAAGGCGAGACTGTAGCCGCAAATCACCCATTGCAGGGAAATCAGCGCCGTCAGAATGAAGCTTTGCATCAGCGTGGCCAGCACGTTCTTGCGCCGCACCATCCCGCCATAGAACAGCGCCAGGCCCGGCGCGGTCATCAGCAGCACCAGCGCCGACGCAGTCAGCACCCATGCGGTATCGCCGGCGCTGATCGGCGGGTTTTGGCCGGCCATGGCCGGCGTCGCCATCAGCAGCGTCGCGCCGCCAATCCAGAACAACGAACGAACCCCAATCCCGCGTCCCGTTGAACGCATCAAACCAACCTCCAGCATCGCGCCGAAAAGATTATATGCGCTGAAG
>DAHZDR010000296.1 GCA_027403435.1 Deltaproteobacteria bacterium | reverse complement strand
ATAAGGCCATAGAGTCATTGTCGATTCATCCAGCGCCGACCATCGTAACGCCGACGATGGTAAAATAGCCGCCGCCCGGATGGGCGCGGCCGGATACGGTCTTGCGGATTTTTGTCGAGGCGCTGGCGGCAAGACTACCCGCCCGCGGCGCGCTCTTTCCGCGGGCGCGGCGGCGCGCCATAATTGCACGTTCAAGCGCCGTCCGCGGCCGACCATGTTTCACGTGAAACATCGCCCGCGCGGCGCTTCAGGACGGTGATCCCGATGCTCCATGACGTAATCGTCGTCGGCGCCGGCCACGCCGGAATCGAGGCCGCGCTCGCCGCCGCCCGGATGGGCGCGCGCACGCTGATGCTCACGCTCAACCTCGACCATATCGGCCAGATGTCCTGCAATCCCGCGATCGGCGGAATCGGCAAAGGCCATCTGGTGCGTGAAATCGACGCGCTCGGCGGCGAAATGGGCGTGGCGATCGACGAAACCGGAATCCAGTTCCGCTTTCTGAACACGCGCAAAGGCCCCGCCGTCCGCGCCCGCCGCGCCCAGGCCGACAAGGCCGCCTATCGCGCCCGGATGAAGCGCGTGCTCGAAGCCACGCCCAACCTCACGATTCGCCAGGCCAGCGTCGAGCGGCTGATCGTCGCGGACGGCCGCGTGCGCGGCGTCGAATCGCAAATCGGCGAAGTTTTCGAGGCGCGCGCGGCGATTCTCACCACCGGCACGTTCCTCAAGGGCCTCGTCCATATCGGGATGCGCAACTTTAACGCGGGGCGCGCCGGGGATTTCGCCGCGATGGGCCTGTCGGAGAGCCTGGCGGCGCTGGGTTTCCGCATCGGCCGGCTCAAGACCGGCACCTGTCCCCGACTCGACGCCCGGACGATCGATTACGCCGCATTGGAGCCGCAGCCCGGCGACGAACCGCCGCCGCCGTTTTCCTTCCGCACCAGCCGGATCGCCCAGCCGCAGATCCCCTGCCATCTGACCTGGACCAACGCCCGCACCCACGAGATTATCCGCGGCGGACTCGACCGCTCGCCGATCTACTCCGGAACGATCCAGTCGCGCGGGCCGCGCTACTGTCCGTCGGTCGAGGACAAGGTGATGCGCTTTCCCGACAAGGAACGGCATCAGGTGTTTCTCGAACCCGAGGGGCGCGACACGGTCGAGGTCTATCCGAACGGCCTTTCGACCAGCCTGCCGCTCGATGTGCAGCTCGCGATGGTCCAATCGATTCGCGGCCTCGAGTGCGCCGAAATCATGCGGCCGGGCTACGCGATCGAATACGATTTTGCCGATCCGACCCAGCTTCAGGCCACGCTTGAAACCAGGCCGATCGCCGGACTTTATTTCGCCGGACAGATCAACGGCACCACCGGCTACGAAGAGGCCGCCGCGCAGGGATTGCTTGCCGGAATCAACGCCGCCCTGGGCGTCCGCGGCGAAACCCAGGTGGTGCTCGGCCGTGACCAGGCCTATATCGGCGTGATGATCGACGACCTGGTGACCCGCGGAATCGGTGGCGAACCGTACCGGATGTTCACTTCGCGGGCCGAATACCGTCTGACGCTGCGGGAGGACAACGCCGATCGGCGTCTGTCGCCGCTGGGCGAGCGGATCGGCCTGCTCGGCGCGGCGGCGGCGGACCGAATCCGCACGCGGGCGGAACAGGTGGCCGCCGAAATCGCGCGGCTGCGCGCGGCGATCGTCGCGCCCGGCGACGCGGCCAACGCGATTCTGACGGCGGCCGGCTCCACGCCGATTCGCGAGGCGGCGCGCGCGATCGAGCTTTTGCGGCGTCCCGAGATTGGCTATCTGGACGCGGCGCGGATGGCCCGAATCGCGCCGGCGCTCGATCTCGACCAGGCGGCCGGGCTGGAAGTGGAAATCAAATATGAAGGATACGTCCGCCGCCAGAGCGAGGCGATCGCGCGTTTCAAGCGGCTGGAAGACGCGGTGATTCCCGAGGGCGTCGATTTCGCCCGGATCGCCGGGCTTTCGACCGAGGTGCGCGAGCGGCTGACGCGCACGCGGCCGCGTTCGCTGGGCCAGGCGTCGCGCATCCCCGGCGTGACGCCGGCGGCGGTGTCGATTCTCGCGGTCCATCTGCGGGCGGGCCGCCGGTCGGCGGGCGCGCCGCGCATGGCGCATTAAGCGCGGCGGTATCGCGCGCGGACGCAGGCCTGTAGAATGTTTCACGTGAAACATCAAAAATCGAAAGAAAAACGAAATCAAAACGGATTTCACGCCGAAGCGTCCGCAGCCGAGGTCTTGTTCAGCCTGAAATTCGGCAAAGATTCGTGTTTTATTCGTTTTTCAATGTTTCACGTGAAACATTTTGCGGGCGCGATCGTCCCGCCGCTCCCGTAGCCGCCACGCTATCCGCCGCCGATCGCATCACGATGACTCAGCGACTAGAACCCGCTCAAATTGGCCCCGCCGTCCACGACGCGGTCGCGGGCCGACTCGCCGAATTCGGCTTCATCGCCTCCGCCGATCTGCTCGAGCGGCTCGGCAAGTTCGGCATGCTGCTCGCGCTATGGGGATCCAAGCTGAACCTGACCGCGACCCCGGACGACCCCGACGCAACCGCTTTCCATGTCGTCGATAGCCTGATGCCGCTGATTTTGGCGACCCGGCCGGAGAACCGGCCGTTGACCGGGATGTTCGACCAGGGACTCCGCGTGCTCGACCTCGGCAGCGGCGCCGGCTTTCCCGCCCTGATTCTCGCCGCCGCCACCCATGCCCATTTCACCATGCTCGAGGCGCGGCGCAAGCGCGCGAGTTTCCTGGCCGTCGCCGCCTCCGAAATGCGCCTGGACAATATCCGCGTCGATTCCAACTATCGCGCCGATGCCGACCTCGAACCCAGCTACGACGTGGTGACCGCGCGCGCCTTCGCCGAACCGGCCGTCGCGATTCGCACCGCCGCCGCCGCGCTCAAGCCGGGCGGACGCGCCCTGCTTTACCTCGGCGCCGCGCAACAGCCCGAAGTCGCGGCGGCCTTCGGCGGCGTCGCGGGTTTCGAACCGCCTGAAGTCGTCGCGTACGAATTGCAACGACGGGATTGCGCCGTGGCCCATCTGCTGGCCGTCGCGCGCCGCTCCCTCTAAGCCGAATCCGCGGCGGATCCGCCACGGACGCGGACCCGGCCGATCGAATCGAAGGCGCGGCCATGCGTTGATCGGGCGTTGGTCACGAAGCGTTTTGCTTTTGGACGATCGCGATGCCTAGAATCGATGCGCGGACAAAATGTTTCACGTGAAACATTTTTGCGGCGGAGGTGGGCGTGGGGCGGCTTATCGCAATTGCCAATCAAAAAGGCGGAGTCGGTAAGACCACCACGGCGGTCAACCTCGCGGTCGCCCTCGCCGCCGACCATCGCAAAGTCCTGCTCGTCGATCTCGATCCGCAGGGTAACGCCTCGTCAGGTTTAATCGCCGATATTCGTCTAAACGAGCTTAAAAGCTCCGGAAAGACGATTTATGAAGCGATGGTCAGCGGATTGCCGATCGCCGAGGTGATTCGCGAGGCGCGCGGCGCCCGGCTGCATCTCGCGCCCTCCGGACCCGATTTGGTCGGCGCCGAAATCGAACTCGCCACCCGCGAGGGCCGCGAACGCGTGCTCAAGCAAATCCTCGCGCCAATCCGCGACCGCTACGCCTTTATCATTGTGGATACGCCGCCGTCGCTCGGCCTGCTGACGCTCAATTCCCTGGTCGCGGCCGACTCGGTAATCGTGCCGATGCAATGCGAATACTACGCGCTCGAAGGCCTGAGCGCGCTGCTCGGCACGATCCGCCGCGTCCGTTCGGCGCTCAATCCCGCCCTGGAAATCGAGGGGCTGGTGCTCACCATGTTCGACGCGCGCAATCGGCTGAGCCATGAGATTGGCCGTGAAGTGCAAAAACATTTTCCTGAAAAGATCTTCGAGAGCGTGATTCCGCGCAGCGTGCGGATGTCCGAAAGTCCCAGCCACGGCCTTTCCGTGCTCGAATACGACGCCAAATCCGCCGGCGCCGAGGCCTATCGCAATCTGGCCGCCGAGTTGATCGCGCGAATCGCGAACGACGGCGGCGGGACCACGGCGAAACGCGCCGTCGCCGCAAAGGCCGCCACGAACGCCGCCGCGGGACGGCCATGGAGCCTGCGGGCGCTGTTCGCGCGCGATCGCGCAAGGAGCCAGCGATGATCCGTAAACCGCTCGGACGCGGCCTCGACGCGTTAATCGATCTCGGCGGCGCGGGCGCGACGGCGCCGCAGGCGTCCGACGGCGGACCGGCGTTGCTGATGGCCGCGCTGGATCGAATCGAGGCGAGTCCGTTGCAGCCGCGGCGCCATTTCGACCCCGGCAAACTCGCCGAACTGGCGGCGGCGATCAAAAGCCAGGGGATTATCGAGCCGCTGGTGGTGCGGCCGCGCGCGGGCGGCGGCGGCGCGCCGCGCTATGAATTGATCGCCGGCGAACGGCGGCTGCGCGCGGCGCGGCTGGCGGGTCTCGAAAGCGTGCCGATCGTGGTGCGCGAGGTTGACGATCGCGGCGCGCTCGAGATGTCGCTGGTCGAAAACCTGGTGCGCGAGGAGCTGAATTCGATCGAGGAGGCGCGCGCCTTCGTGCGCCTGAATCGTGAATTCGATTTGAGCCACGAGGAAATTTCCGCGCGGATCGGCAAGAGCCGTCCGTACGTGACGAACACCATGCGCCTGCTCGAACTGCCGATTCCGGTGGTCGAAATGATCATGGCGGGCGCGATCAGCGCCGGGCAGGCGCGGCCGCTGCTCGCCCTGGGTTCGGCCGACGCGCAAATCGCGGCGGCGGCGCGTATCGCGGAGAAGAAAATTTCCGCGCGCGGGGCGGAAAAACTCGCCAGTGAGGCGCGGCCGGCGGCGCTCGCGCCAGTCGCCGCCGGCGGACTCAAGCCTGCGGCGGCGCCGCTCGATCCGAATCTGGGCGCGCTGGCCGATCGGATTCAGAAGGCGATGCGCCGCAAGGTCACAGTGGTGCGCCAGCATGGCCGCGCGCCGGGGCGCATCGAAATCGAGTATTACAACGACGCCGATTTGACCACGCTCGCGCAGATTTTGACGCTGGCCGGGCGCGCCGTCCACGGCGAACGCTGAGCCGCGCCGGAAAGCGCGGCGTTGGCGCAGGTGTGAGGTTCCCGTTTCGCCATCAGACTCAGGCGGCGCGGCCATGAAGCCGGCCTATTACGAATTTTTCGCCGGCGCCGGGATGGCGCGCGCCGGCCTTGGCGACGGCTGGCGGTGTCTTTTCGCCAACGATAGCGACCGGAAAAAGGCCGCCTGCCACGCCGCGAATTTCGGCGCGCGGGAATTCGTATGCGCCGACGTCGCAACCCTCGGCGCGGCCGATTTGCCGAGCGCGGCCGACTTGGCATGGGCGTCGTTCCCGTGCCAAGACCTGTCGCTGGCGGGCGCCGGCGCCGGACTTGACGGCGCGCGTTCAGGAACCTTCTGGAGTTTCTGGCGGCTGATCGAAGCGCTGGGCGAAGCCGGCCGCGCGCCCCGGCTGGTCGCGATCGAAAACGTCGTGGGGCTGTTGCGTTCGCGCCAGGGGCGCGACTTCGCCGCGCTCGCCGGCGCGATTGCGCGATGCGGCTATCGGCTGGGCGCGATCGTAATCGACGCGGCGGCCTTCGTGCCGCAATCCCGGCCCCGGCTATTTATCGTCGCGGCGCGCGGCGATCTGGCAATTCCGCAAACGCTCACGCGGACCACTCCCGATACGCGCTGGACCACGCGCGCGCTTCTGCAGGCGCAAGCCCGGCTGGACGCGCACGCCGCGCGCCGCTGGCTCTGGTGGACGCCGCCGGCGCCGGGCGTATCGCCGCCGCCGCTCGCCGCGATGATCGACCGCGACGCGCCTCGCGGCGCATGGAATCCGCCGGAGGCGACCGCGCGGCTGCTCGATCTGATGAGCGCGCGGAATCGGGCCAAGGTCGCGGCCGCGGTGCGCGCCTCGCTGAGCGCGACCGATTCAGTCGTCGGCACGCTTTATCGGCGCACGCGGAGGGACCAGACCGGCGCGCGGCGCCAACGCGCGGAGGCGCGCTTCGACGGACTGGCGGGATGTATCCGCACGCCGGCGGGCGGATCGAGCCGTCAGACCGTAATCGTGATCGAACGCGGCGCAATCCGCACGCGCCTGCTGAGCGCGCGCGAGGCGGCGCGGCTGATGGGCCTGGCGGAGACGTTTATCCTGCCGGCGCGGTATAACGACGCCTATCACGTCGCCGGCGACGGCGTGGTGGTTCCGGTGGTGCGCCATCTGGCGCAACATCTGTTCGAGCCGCTGCTGGCGTCGAACGATCGCGTCATGCAAACGGCGCCCGCGCTTCCCGACGAACGATCTTTGCCCGCAAGAGAGGTTTCGCCGCGCGCGGAATGACCCGTGAAAAGCGCTCAAAATGACCAATGCAACGCGCCCGGATTAACCAGTGGCATGCGTCCGCAATGACCGCGGGATGCGCGCCGGGATAGACCGGCGGGTTGCGTCCGCAATGACCAATGAGCGCTGACGGAGGGGCGCGGGCGGGCGATGAAAGAGGCGCGGCCAGCGGATCGCGCGGCGCGGCCGCGGAAAAAAGAGGATCCGGCCGAACGATCGCGGATTATGCGCGCGGTCAAAGCGCGCGACACCGCGCCGGAGCTGGCGGTGCGCCGGATCGTCCATCGGCTGGGTTTCCGTTTCAGCCTGCGGCGCGACGACCTGCCGGGAAAACCCGATCTGGCGCTGCCGAAATATCGCGCGGCGATTTTCGTCCACGGCTGTTTCTGGCACGGCCATCGCTGCCGCCGCGGAGCGCGGACGCCGAAAACCAACGTCGCCTACTGGCGGCGCAAGATCGCGGGCAATCGCGCGCGCGACCGCCGCGTGCGCGGCGCATTGCGCGGCCGCGGATGGCGCGTGCTGGCGATTCATGAATGCCAACTGAAAAACGCCGGCGCCGTGGCCCGGCGAATCGTCAAGTTTCTAAAGCGCGGGGCGGCCGCGCCGGCGCCGCAATGACGGGGGCGAGACGCGGCGCGTATCAATCATCGATTATCGATAATGCATAATCGATTAGCCGTGACCGCCCTGGCCGGCCGCCGGGCGCGCCGCGTAGGCCGGGCCGCGGCGCAGCAGGACGAGGCGCGGGCGGCCTGAAGTGGTCGTCAGGATCGGGCGCAGGTCGAGCGCCTGCGACTGGAGCCGCCGCCACAGGCGGCGCGGAACCAGCACGTAGCCGGGCGGGGCGTCGCCGAGTTTGCCCGCGATACGCGGGGCGGGGCGCTGGAGATAAAAGAGCAGCGGCGCGGGTTCGCCGTCAAAACGATAGAGATAGAGCGGCTCGGCGGGTCCGACCACGCGGTTGATTTCAGCGGCGGCGGCGCGAAACGAAGTATCGGCGCAGGCGCGGACTTCCAGGCGCGGCAGATAGAAAAAATTGAACGCGACCATCGCGGCGGCGACGGTGAGCGTGGCCGCGCGCGGGATGCGGCCGGAGCGGCGGCGGGCGAGCCGCTCAAGCCACCACGCGATGACGATCGCGAGGATCGGCCAGGCGGGCAGCAAAGCGGCGCGGCGCGGCTCCGCGGCGATTGTGAAAAATCCGACCGTGACGAGATAAAAAATCGCGCCAAGGCGAACGGCGGCGCGTTGGCGGACGGCCGCCGCCGGATCGGCGGCCGCAGACGAATCCAGCGGCGGCAGGCACATCATGCGCAGGCTCGCGAGCAACGACAGCGGGTTCTGGCGCGGGCGGCGCGGCGGATCGGCGGCGGGCGGCGCGGCGCCGGCCGGATCAGGCGGGCGGCGCAGCGCGGCGTAAACGGCGAACGGCGCGAGCATGCTGAATGGAACCGAATTGAGCAGCGGCGATTTGAGATAATCCCACGCCGGCCGCGCGCCGCGCGCGCCGAACCAACGGCCGAAGCGCGCGCCGCCAATTGCGCCGTCGGGAAAGCCGTGGCGCCCGCCGAGCAGGCATGCGGCGTACCACACCGCGCCGAGCATCACGGCGACGGCCACGGGACCGAGTGTGGCAAGGCGCGGAAGCTCGCGCGGGCGGCGTTCGGCGAAAAGAAAAATCGCAATCGCGAGCGCGGGCAAGAGCGCGCCTGTCGGACCCCTGGCGAGCACGCCGAGGCCGAGCGCGGCGGCGAGCAGATAACGCATCGCGTTGGGGCCGCGCCGGGGTTCGGCGGACGGAGCGCCAGGCGCGGCGCGCGGCGCATACCACCATAGGAAGGCGCAGAGCGCGAGCGTCGCGCAAAAGGCGCAGGCCATATCGCCGCCGCCGAGGCGCGCATTGGCGACGTACTGGCCGGCGCCGGCGAGCATCAGACCGGCGAGCGTGGCGACCGCGCAACCGAAGAAATCGAGCGCGCAGGCGAGCGTCAGGACGCCGCCGGCGATCGCGTAGAGCGCCGCCGGCAGACGCAGGTTCCATGCGGTGACGCGGCGGATTCCGGCGCTTCGGTCGAGCGCGACGGCGGTCCATTGGAACAGCGGCGGCTGGGACCGCGCAGCGGCGCCGTTGGCGAACGGCAGGCGCGGCGGGCCGGGTGCGAGCGCCCGCTGAAGCAAGACCGCCGCGACGGCCTCGCGGGCGCCGCAGACGTCGGCCGCGCCGAGGCGATGGAGGCTGACCGCGGCGAGCGCGGCGACGGCGGCGGCGAGCGCAAGCCGCCGGGGCCATCGCGGCGGCGGGCGGCGCGGGCGAGCGGACGAAGCGGGCGGCGCGAAAGATTCCATTGC
>DAHZDR010000284.1 GCA_027403435.1 Deltaproteobacteria bacterium | reverse complement strand
GTCGAGTTTCGCTGGCTGCCCTATGTGCTGCGGATTCCCGATTTTCTTGGCACGGTGGAAGGCCGCAATGAGCATCAGTGGCGCCGCGTGCGGTACAGTTATATGGACGCGCGGCGGCTGGCGAATCGGCGCGGACTGACGGTGCGCGGCCCGCAGCGGATTTTCGACTCGGCGCTGGTTTCGATCGCGATGCTTTACGCGGAGCGCCGCGGCGCCATGCGCCGGTTCAACGACCTCGCCTTCGCACGCTTCTGGAAGCGCGAGTTCGATATCGAGGATCCGGCTGCGGTGCGCGGCGTGCTGGCCGAGAGCGGGGCCGATCCGGCCGCGTTCGCCGAGTTCGCCGGCGGCGAGGGCCGCGCCGAACTCGAGCGGATTTGCCGCGAGGCGGAGGAACTCGGCGTTTTCGGCGTGCCGACGTTCGTGATCGACGGCGAAATTTTTTGGGGCGGCGATCGGCTCTGGATGGCGCGCGAGAAGCTTGAGGGACGCTGAGTTGTACGGTCCCGGACGCGCAATTAAAGTGGCTGCGTCGGGATTTCGCGGCGCGCGCCGGGCGGTTTGGCGCGGGGTTCAGAGGTGACGTTGGTGGAAGAGGTATTGCTCGAAAAAGCGCCGGTTGCGACGCTCACAATCAACCGGCCCAAAGCGCTCAACGCGCTTAACCGCGCGGTGCTCGAGGAAATCGCGCGGGCGCTCCGCGAGGTCCGCCACGACGCCGCGATTCGCGTGCTGATCGTTACCGGCGGGGGCGATCGCGCCTTCGTCGCCGGCGCGGATATCGCCGCGATGACGTCGATGACCACGCTTGAGGGACTCGAATTCACCCGCCTGGGCCATCGCGTGATGGCCACGTTCGAAGACCTGCCGATTCCGGTAATCGCGGCGGTCAACGGGTTTGCCCTGGGCGGCGGACTGGAACTGGCGCTGGCGTGCGACCTGATCGTCGCCAGCGACAAGGCGCGTTTCGGCCAGCCTGAAATCAATTTGGGCATTATCCCGGGCTTTGGCGGCACGCAGCGCCTGCCGCATCGGATTGGCCATGCGCGGGCGCGCGAACTGATCATGACCGGCGAGATGTTTGACGCGAAGACGGCGCATGAGTGGGGGCTGGTCAATCGCGTCGTGCCGGCCGATCAATTGATGGCCGAAGCGCGCGGGCTGGCGGAAAAAATCGCGGCGAAATCCGGTCTGGCGCTGCGTCAGGCCAAAGCCGCCTTGCGCGCCGCCGCGACCATGGCGGAGGACGCCGGCCTGCGCTTCGAGCAGAACGTTTTTGGCGCGCTGTTCGGCAGCGAGGATCAGGCGGAAGGGATGAAGGCGTTTATAGAGAAGCGCAATCCGCAATGGCGCCATCGTTAGATGCGCCGGCCGGCTTGATCGGCGGCGGGCGAAAACTCCGCTTTTCCGCCGCGCAAAAGCGCGCCTTAAAGCGCGTCTGAAAGCGCGCTATTGACGAATTAAAATGCGCGCCGGGGCATTGCGCGAGCGGGTGGGGGCGGTTGCTATCGACGGCATCGGCCATCTGGGATAAACATTTGGAATGCGATGGCGGCGTCGCCGCCGTCGCTGGAATCGCCGGATTATCATGGACCTCGAACTTACCGAAGCGCAGCGCGGCGCCAGGGATATCGCCCGCCGTTTTGCCCGCGAGCGGCTTGAACGGGTCGGCGTTGAAGTTGACCGGACGCATCAGTTTCCGGCCGCGGCGATCGCCGAATTGGGCCGGCTCGGGATGCTCGGCGTGTTCATCCCGGAGGAATACGGCGGCGCCGGGCTGGATAACGTCGCCTATGCCCTGACGATCGAAGAGCTGTCGGTCGAATGCGCCTCCACCGGCGTGATCGTCTCGGCGCATTCGTCGCTCGGATGCTGGCCGATTCTGGGGACCGGCGGCGACGAACAGAAGCGCCGCTATCTGCCGAAAATGGCGACCGGCGAATGGCTCGGATGCTTCGCGCTGACCGAGCCGCAGGCCGGTTCCGACGCCGCCGGCCTGCGCACCCGCGCGGTCCGCGACGGCGACGGCTACGTTATCAACGGCGCCAAGAATTTCATCACGAACGGACCTCAAGCCGGCGTCTGTATCGTGTTCGCGATGACCGAGACCGGCCGTGGCCATCACGGCATCAGCGCGTTTATCGCCGAGACTTCGACGCCCGGCTTCGCCGTTACGCGGGTCGAGGACAAGATGGGCATCCACGGCTCGCATAGCGCGGCGCTCGCGTTCAGCGAGATGCGCCTGCCGCGCGAAAGTTTGCTGATGAGCGAGGGCGAGGGTTTCAAGGTCGCGATGAAAACGCTCGACGGCGGCCGGATTGGAATCGCCGCGCAAGCGATCGGAATCGGCCGCGCCGCGCTGGAAGCGTCGCTCAAATACGCGCAGGAGCGGGTCGCCTTCGGCCGGCCGATCGCGAGCAACCAGGCGATCCAGTGGAAGCTCGCCGACATGGCGGTTGAAATCGACGCGGCCCGGCTGCTGACGCTGCGCGCCGCCGCGCTCAAGGACGCCGGCCAGTCGTGCACCAAACAGTCGGCGATGGCCAAGCTGTTCGCGGCCGAAGCGGCGATGAAGGCCGCGACCGAGGCCGTGCAGATTCATGGCGGCTACGGCTATACCAGGGAATTCAAGGCCGAACGATATTTCCGCGACGCCAAGATCACCGAAATCTATGAAGGCACGTCCGAAATCCAGCGGCTCGTGATCGCGGGCCAGGTGCTGCGCAACGGATGAGGAGACGGTTGTGAAGACCAGGCAGGAATGGCTCGAGCAGATCTACCATCGCGGCAAGGAGCGGCCGGTGCGGTTCTCCACGCTGTCGGACCTTGAAGTCGCGCCGCTTTATACGCCCGAAGACGTCAAAGGCGACTATGAAACTTCGCTGGGCTATCCCGGCGAGTTTCCTTATACCCGCGGCGTTTACGAATCGATGTATCGCGGGCGGCTCTGGACCATGCGCCAGTTCGCCGGCTTCGGCCTGGCCGAGGACACCAACCGGCGCTTCCGTTTTCTGCTGGCGCAAGGCCAGGACGGTCTTTCGACCGCTTTCGACATGCCCACCCTGATGGGTTACGACGCCGCCCATGAACGCTCCATCGGCGAAGTCGGGCGCGAGGGCGTCAGCGTCACTTCGATTCACGACATGGCGCGCCTGTTCGATCAGATTCCGATCGGCAAGGTCTCGACCTCGATGACGGTGAACTGTTCGGCGTCGGCGCTGCTCGCGATGTACCTGGTGCAGGCCGAGCGTCAGGGCGTGCCGTGGGAGCAGGTGAGCGGCACGATCCAGAACGACATGCTCAAGGAGTATATCGCGCAGAAGGAATGGATTTGTCCGCCGGCGCCGGCGGTGCGAATCGTCACGGACATGATTGAGTTCTGCACGAAGCGGGCGCCGCGCTTCCATCCCGTGTCGATCTCCGGCTACCACATCCGCGAGGCCGGCTCGACCGCCGTGCAGGAGCTGGCGTTCACTATCGCCGACGGCCTCTGCTACGTTCAGAGCGGCGTCGAACGCGGGCTCGACGTGGACGATTTCGCGCCGCGGCTCTCGTTTTTCTGGGATATCCATAGCGATTTCCTCGAGGAGATCGCCAAGCTGCGCGCGGGCCGCCGGATGTGGGCGCGGCTGATGAAGGAACGGTTCGGCGCGAAGAATCCGCGCTCGCTGATGCTGCGCACGCACGCGCAGACCGCCGGCGTCTCGCTCACCGCGCAGCAGCCGATGAACAACGTCGTGCGGGTCGCCATTCAGGCGCTGGCCGGAGTGCTCGGCGGCGTCCAGTCGATGCATACCAACTCGATGGACGAGACGCTCGCGCTGCCGACCGAGCAGGCGGTGATGGTGGCGCTGCGCACCCAGCAGATAATCGCCGAGGAGACCGGCGTCATCAACACGATCGATCCGCTGGGCGGCGGCTACGCGATCGAGGCGCTGACCGAGCGCATGGAAGCCGACGCGATGGAGTATATCCGCAAGATCGACGAGATGGGCGGGATGCTGCATGCGATCGATATCGGCTATCCGCAGCGTGAAATTGCCGAGGCGGCGTTTCTCTATCAGCGCCAGCTTGAACAGGGAATCAAGACCGTCGTCGGCGTGAATAAATATTCGATTCCCGAGGAAATTCCCATCGAGTTGCTGAAGATCGATCGGGAACTCGAGGAGCGGCAGATTCAGCGCGTGCGCAAAATGAAGCGCGAGCGCAATTCGACCGCCGTCCGCGAGGCGCTCAGGCGCGTCGCCGAGGCCTGCCGCAACGGCGAAAATCTGATGGAGCCGATTTGCGAGGCGGTGCGCAACGACGTGACCGTCGGCGAAATCAGCGATATCTATCGCGCCGAATTCGGCGTGTACAAAGACCCGGGCTGGATTTAGCAGGTGGCGGAAAAAAGACTACGCGTATTGGTGGCGAAGCCCGGCCTCGACGGCCATGACCGCGGGGCCAAAATTATCGCGCGCGCGCTGCGCGACGGCGGCTTCGAGGTAATTTACACCGGGCTGCATCAGACGCCCGAAATGATCGCCGAAGCCGCGGTTCAGGAAGACGTCGATGCGGTCGGACTGAGTATTCTCTCCGGCGCGCATATGACGCTGTTCCCGGAAGTGATTCGGCTGCTCACCGAAAGGGGCGCCGGCGACGTCGCCGTCTTCGGCGGCGGCATCATTCCCGACGAAGACTCGGCGAAGCTCAAGCAGCTGGGCGTCACGGCGGTCTTTACCCCCGGCGCCTCGACCGAGGATATCGTCAAGTGGGTGCGGGAGAACGTGCGCCCGCGCGAGTGAGCCGCAATGGATTTTGAGCTGAGCGGGGAACATCGCCAGATCCGCGACACGCTGGCCGGATTCGCCGAACGCGAAATCAAGCCGCATGCCGGGAAATGGGACAAGGACGGCTGCTTTCCGCGCGCCGTGATCGAGCAAATCGGCGCGCTCGGGTTTCTCGGCGTCGCCTTTCCCGAAAAATACGGCGGCGGCGGCGCGGACACGCTTGCGCAGACGCTGGTGGTCGAAGGCATCTCGCGCTACGACGCCGGGGTTGGATTGGCTTGCGCCGCGCACATGTCGCTGGCCTCGGGCCATCTCAACCTGTTCGCCTCCGAGGCGCAGCGGACGGCGTATCTGCCCGCGATGCTCTCCGCGCAAAAGCTGGGCGCCTGGTGCCTAACCGAACCCAACTCCGGGTCGGACGCGGCCGCGATGCAAACCCGGGCGGTGCGTGACGGCGACGGCTACCGTATCGACGGCGCCAAGATGTTCATCACCAACGGCTCGGTCGCCGATGTTTACGTCGTTATGGCGGTGACGGACGGGGCGGCGGGCCGTTCGGGCGTTTCAGCTTTTATCGTCGAGCGCGGAACCAGCGGCCTCGGCAACGGCCGCAAAATCGAAAAGCTCGGACTGCATTCCTCGGACACCGCCGAGGTGATCTTCGACAACGTGCGCGTGCCCGCCGGCCATCTGATCGGCGAACTCGGGATGGGCTATCGGCAGACGCTCAAGGTGCTCGAAGGCGGCCGTATCGGAATCGCCGGCTTCGCGATCGGGATTGCGCGCGGCGCGATGGAAGAGGCGCGCGCCTACGCGCTCGAACGCCGGCAGTTCGGCCAGCCGATCGCCGAGTTTCAGGCAATCCAGTGGATGTTCGCCGACATGGCGACCCGGATCGACGCCGCCTGGGTGCTGAC
>DAHZDR010000393.1 GCA_027403435.1 Deltaproteobacteria bacterium | reverse complement strand
AGGCGTTGCGCGACCGCTTCGGCGCCGCCCTGGACGGCAAAATGGCGAGCGAGATCGTCAAATCCGCGCTCGGCGGGAAATAGCGCCGCGTGGCGCGCCAAATTATCCCGCGAATGCGCAATCAATCGCGTCAGGGCGCGTTCGGGAAGGGTTGCCTGGGCATTTTCACGACGGCCCGAAGTGTTTTCTCCGCACCGGTCTGGTAAATTGCCATAGAGATGCGCCCAGAGAGGAAAACACGCTTCGCTTATGAGACGGAACTGTGACCGCCGGGTGGTCGTGACCGGGGTGGGCCTCGTTACGCCCCTCGGGACGGGCGTCGAGAAGAACTGGGAAGCCCTGATGGCCGGACGGTCCGGTATCGGGCCGATCGACCGTTTTGAGGTCGCCGACTTTCCCACGCGAATCGCGGGCGAGGTGCGCGATTTCAATCCCCTCGACTGGATTGAAAAAAAAGACGTCCGCAAGATGGACCTGTTCATCCAGTACGCCTTGGGCGCGACCGAGCAGGCCATGCGTCAATCGGCCCTGCCGATCACCGAAGAGAACGCCGATTATGTCGGGGTGCTGGTCGGAGTCGGAATCGGCGGCCTGTTGACGATCGAGGAGAACCATCTCATCTTTCTCGATAGCAGGCTCAAGCGGCTTACGCCGTTCTTTATTCCCAAATTGATTTCGAATCTCGCGCCCGGCCAGATTTCGATCCGTTATGGCGCCCGCGGCGTCAATTTCTCCACCACCAGCGCCTGCGCTTCCGGCAGCCATGCGGTGGGCGAAGCCTATCGGATGATTCGCTCGGGCTATCTGGAGGCGGCGATCGTCGGCGGCGCCGAAGCGGCGATTACTTCGCTCGGGGTTGGTGGATTCGTCGCGATGCGCGCGCTTTCGACCCGCAACGACAATCCCGCGGCGGCGAGCCGTCCGTTCGATCGCGAGCGTGACGGCTTTGTGATGGCGGAAGGCGCGGCGACGCTGGTGCTTGAGGAGCGCGAGGCCGCGGTCAAGCGTAAAGCGAAGATCCTTGCGGAAGTCGTCGGCTATTTCGCCAACGCCGACGCCTACCACATTACTTCGCCCTCGCCGGACGGCCGGGGCGCGGCGCGCTGCATGCGGCAATGCCTCGCGGACGGCGGCATCAATCCCGCCGAGGTCGATTACATCAACGCCCATGGCACTTCGACGCCGCCGGGCGATATCGCCGAGACTCAGGCGATCAAGCAGGTGTTCGGCGAGCATGCCGCCCGGCTGGCGGTCAGTTCGACCAAATCGATGACCGGACACGCGCTCGGCGCGTCCGGCGCGATCGAGTCGGTTTACACGGTGCTGGCGGTGGCCAACCGGATGCTTCCGCCGACTATCAACCAGGAATATCCCGATCCGGAATGCGATCTCGACTACGTGCCCAACCAGGCGCGCGCCGCGCATATCCGGGTCGCACTCAACAACTCGTTCGGCTTCGGCGGGACCAACACCACGTTGGCCTTCCGGCCCGCGGTTGAAGAATAAGCGGTCTCACACATGGGTTCGAGAATCGTCGCCACCGGGCGCGCCACTCCCCGCACCGTCATCAGCAACCACGACCTCGAGCTTCGCATGGAGACCTCGGACGAATGGATCCGCACACGCACCGGCATCGCACGGCGCTACGTGCTGTGCAGCGGCGAATCGCTGGTCGAGGTCGCCGAACGCGCCAGCCGCGAAGCGCTCGCGCGCGCCGGAATGAAGCCCGGGGATCTGGAAGCGATTATCGTCGGCACGGTCTCCTCGGATTTCGGCTTTCCCTCCTTCGCCTGCCAATTGCAGCATCGGCTCGGACTCAATTCGATTCCAGCCTTCGACGTCGCCGCCGCCTGCTCCGGCTTTATCTATGCGCTGAGCGTGGCCGACGCGACCATGCGGGCGGGCGAATGGAGCCGCGTGCTGCTGATCGGGGCCGACGCGCTTTCGACCATGGTCGATTGGAACGATCGTTCGACCGCCGTGCTCTTCGGCGACGGCGCCGGCGCGGCGGTGATGGTGCGCGAGGCGGGCCAGCGCGGCGTGCTCGGCAGCCTGCTGCGTTCGTCGGGCGAATACTGGGATTTGCTCTCGGTGCGCAACCGCGGCATCCAGTCGCCGATCGACGCCGGGACGCGCGCCAACCCTGACGACGCAATTAAGATGAAAGGGCCGGAACTGTTCAAGATCGCCGTCAAGAGCCTGGAAGATATTACGCGCCGGGTCGCCGAACGCGCGGGCGTCGCGCTCAACGACATCTCCCTGATCGTTCCGCATCAGGCGAACCTGCGCATTATCAACGCGGTCGCGCAACGGCTCGGTCTCGGCGCGGACAAGGTCTTCACCAACGTCGATCGCTACGGCAACACCTCGGCGGCCTCCGTGCCGATCGCGCTGGACGAGGCGATCGAGACCGGCCGGATTCACGACAACGACCTGGTGCTGCTCAACGCCTGCGGCGGCGGCCTCACCTGGGGCGCCAATCTGATCCGCTGGTAGGTTTGCGGCTCGCGCCCGCGCTTTCGGCGGCGGCTTGGCTTTGGCTTCATCGCAACGCGTGACGATTGCGCAATTGCTTGAGCGCCGCCTGCTGGTGACGCTCGGCAAGGGCGGCGTCGGCCGCAGCGCGCTCAGCGCCGCGCTCGCCCTGGCCGCGGCCCGGCGCGGGATGCGCACGCTGCTAATCGAGGCCGATCCGCGGGCGCCGATCGCGGCCGCCTGGGGCGGCCGTCCCAGCTTCGAGCCGATCGAACTGACCGTAAATCTGCGCGCCATGATGCTGGGCGGACAGGAAGCGCTCGAACAGTATCTCGGTCTCGTGGCGCCGCGCGCGGTCCTGCGCGCGCTCTTTCGCAGCCACCTCTATCAATATTTCGTCCACGCGGCGCCGGCCGTCCGCGAACTCACGATGATGGGCAAGGTGTACCACGAAATCGAACGGCGGAGCGCGCCGCTCGAACCGTGGGACCTCGTGATTTTCGACATGCCGGCGAGCGGCCAGGCGCTCAGCATGATCCGCACGCCGTTCGCGGCGGGCGCGGCCTTTGGCGACAGCGTCGTCGGCCGCGAGGCGCGCAATATCACGGCGCTGCTCGGCGCCGCCGGCAAATGCGCGATAGTCGCGGTGACCACGGCGGAGCCGTTGGCGATCGCCGAGACGCTGGAAGTGGGCCACGCGCTCGAATCGCTCGGTCTCGGCTTGAGCGCCACGTTTTTCAACCGCGCCAGCGGGGCCGACTTCGGCGCCGGCGAAATCGCCCGGATGGAGCGGCTGGCGGCGCGCGCCGCGGCGCCGGACGCGGTCGCGGAATTGGCGGAAATCGCGCGCGGCGCATTGCGCCGGCGCGCGCGCGACCGCCGGGCGCTCGGCCTGCTCCGCCGCCGGATCGGAGGCGACGTGATCGAAGTGACCGAGCGGCGCGGGCTGGCGGGCGCGCGCTTGTTCGAGGCGTTGGCCGATCAACTCGTGTTTGATTCCGCCGCCGATGGCTCCGCGGCCGAATCCCGCCCGGACGCGCCAGCCGCCGCGGCCGGCGCGTCCGAACGCTGTGCCGCCGCCCGGCCCGCGGGCGCGGCGGCGGCTGGAATTGCGGCGTGGGCGTCATTACCCTTTGGAATGCGAACCGCGCGGCGCCCAGCCCCCCGGCGCCGGAGGAGCGAATGGCCGAGAGCAACCGCATACGCGAGGACGGCGCGAAACCGCCGCGCGAACCCTGGATAATCCGCACTTACGCCGGCTTTGGCGACGCTCGTCAGGCCAATCGCCGCTTTCTCAATAATCTCCGCGAGGGCCAGCGCGGCCTTTCGATCGCTTTCGATCTGCCCACCCAGAACGGCTATGACCCCGACGCCGAAATCGCGCGCGGCGAGGTCGGCAAGGCCGGCGTCTCGATCTGCCATTGGCGCGACATGGCGCAATTGCTCGAAGGGATTCCGCTGGGCGAGATCAACACCTCGATGACGATTAACGCGACCGCGCCGTTCCTGCTCGCGCTTTACCTGGTCGTCGCCGAGCGCCAGGGCGTGCCGTGGACGGAGTTGCGCGGCACCACGCAGAACGATCTGCTCAAGGAATACGTCGCGCGCGGCACTTCGATTTTCCAGCCCGAAGTCTCGCTCAGAATCTCCGCCGAACTGATCAAATTCGCCGTCGAACAGGCGCCGAACTGGAATCCGATCAATTGCTGCGG
>DAHZDR010000251.1 GCA_027403435.1 Deltaproteobacteria bacterium | reverse complement strand
AACCGCCGGAGCCGACGCGCCGACCGCCGACGGAGCCCCCGGCGCCATCGCTCCCGCAGCCATCGCCGGACTTGTGGCCGGCGCCGATAAGCCGCCAGCGCCCCATCCCGCTGGCGCGCCGCCCATCGTCAAACCCACCGCCATGGCCAACCCCGCGATCCGTTTTCGCCATCGCGAATCGCCGGGTCCGCCGCCGGAGGATCTTATGAGGCCATGCCGCCAGGCCATGCGCGCTTGTACAACAGGATTCTGACGCATTTCGGATCGTGCGGAATCAAGGCAAGCGCCCGCCATTTCATCACTCCAATCCCTCGGCTGGCGCACTGGATGCCGCATGGCCGCAAGCCCGCCGGAACGGGCTCGCGGCCATGCGCGGGAAGTTGCGGGAGCCGGGCGCGAAGCCCGGCTCCAGACCGGTCTTATTGGCCAACCGGGATCAGTTCCGCCCGCCGGTTTTGCGCGCGTCCCGCGGCGGTCCGATTGGTCGCCACGAAATGCGTCTTGCCAAAACCCTGCGGGATGAGCTGGCTCGCCGGAATCCCCTTGTCTTCCAGATACGTCGCCACTGATTCCGCGCGCTTCTGCGACAGCTTCAGATTGTACGGCACTGATCCGATCGCGTCGCAGTAGCCGTTGACGTACACCTTCACGTTCGGATTCGCCTTGAGCGTCTCCGCCGCTTCGTCCAGCACCGGCTTGTCCACCGTGCGGATATAGTACTTGTCGAAATCGAAGTGCACCCCGCGCAGGATGATCTTCTGCGGCGGCGGCGGTGGGGGCGGCGGTGGAGGTGGCGGCGGCGGTGGAGGCGGCGGTGGAGGCGGCGGCGGCGGCGGTGGCGCCATCAAATAGCCAATGATGCCGCCCAGGATCGCTCCGCCAACGACTCCCGCCGGAATCGCCGCCCAGTTGTCGCTGTTGTCGGCCGCAAACACTCCGGCGCCGATGCCGCCCGCAATCGCGGAGCCCGTCGCCGCGCCCACCAGCGTGTATTCCCGCTGCTGGTCCGTCATCCCGCAGGCCGAGACCATCCCCAGGATGGCCACCCACATCAGGTACGTTCCTATTTTTCTTCGCACCTTATTCTTCCCCCTGATCGTCGCTAGCGACGGTTGCGGAGACCGGCGTCACTGCGACCGGGAAGCCAACGCCGACGCCGATCGAATAACTACCGGGTTAACTGGTTGATCCGCCATAGCAAGACCGATCCGCAAAATTCTCGTCCGCGAAGGCGGCCAAAGCCCATGGACGACCGGAACTATACGTCGTCGGGAAAATTGATTCAATGCGCGCCGTTAACTTTAGCCAGGCCAATTCCCGTTGCCACGCCACGATTTTTTACCGTCCGGCGGCGTTCGCGAGGGGAACTGAGACAGCCCCCGCGTCACGTAACACGACCGCGATCCCCGGCGCGCCACGCCCTGGCCGCGCGCCGCGCTAGGCGCGGCGGGTCGATTTGTGCGATTCTGCCGCTCGTGCGCCGGACCGCTTCCCGGCGACTGAACTATGACGCGCAAACTCGACAGCCGCCAGCCGGATTTTTCCGGAATCATCCGCCCGGGCGACCATATTATCTGGAGCCAGGGCTCGGCCGAGCCGCAAACGCTAATCGAAGCGTTCATCGCGCAACGCCATCGCTTCGCCCGCACCACCGCGTTTGTCGGCGGCATAACCTATACCGGCACGCTCAAGCCCGAGCATGCCGACGCGGTGGACTTCGTCGGCTACGGCGCGATCGGAAATCTGCGGCCGATGGCCCGCGCCGGCGCGCTGCGCACCATCCCGTGCCATCTGTCGCAGCTCGTGCCTTATATCAATGACGGCGTGATTCCCTGCGACGTCGTGATGCTGCAAACCAGCGCGCCCAATCAGCGCGGCGAATACAGCTATTCGCTCGCCAACGATTATCAGCAAGCGGCGATCGCGCGGGCCCGCGTGGTCATCGCGGAAGTCAACGAAATGGCGCCATGGACCTATGGCGACGCCTATCTGGACGAAGCCCGGATTGACTATATCGTGCCGGTGGCGCGACCGCCGGTGATGCTCGATCCGCGGCCAATCGGCGAGGTCGAACGCGCGATCGCGCGCCATGTCGGCCGCTATATTGAGGATGGCGCGACCATCCAGATCGGAATCGGCGCGATTCCCGACGCCGTGATGGCCGGAATCGGCGATCGCCGCGATCTCGGTATCCATTCGGGACTGATTAGCGATCGCGTCGCCGATCTTATCGAAAGCGGCGCAATGACCAACGCGCGCAAGCCGATCGACGCCGGACTGGCCGTGTCGTGCTCGCTGCTCGGCACCGCGCGGGTGTATCGCTTCGCTCACGAAAATCCGGGAATCAAGCTGTTCACCCTGATGCACACGCATCGCGCCGAGGTGCTCTCGCAACTCGACCGAATCGTCACGATCAATTCGGCGGTCGAGGCCGATTTGACCGGACAGATCAACGCGGAAGTCGCCGGCGGCGTCTATGTCGGCGCGATCGGCGGCCAAGGCGATTTCGTGCGCGGCGCGCAACTGGCGGCGCATGGTCGGTCGGTAATCGCGATGCCGGCGACGGCGCGCGCCGGCAAAGTCAGCCGCATCGTCGCCCATCTGGACGGACCGATCACCACCGCCCGCGCCGACGCGGATCTAATCGTCACGGAATTCGGCGTGGCGGAACTGCGCGGCCAACCGGTTCCGGAACGAATCCGGCGCATGATCGCGATCGCCGCGCCCGAGTTCCGCGAACCGCTCGAACGCGCGGCGCTTGAACTGACCCGGCGCGGCGGATGGTGACCGCCAGCGCACGCGGAAGTCGCATATCAACCTGAATAAACGGTGATTTTAATGGCGGACAGCGAAACCATCGCGCGCGCGGTCGAGGAGTTTTACCGCCGCTATATCGACGGCTTCAATCGCGAGGATATCGAC
>DAHZDR010000223.1 GCA_027403435.1 Deltaproteobacteria bacterium | reverse complement strand
GTTGAAAATCGCCAAAACCATCAACAGGTAGGCGAAATCCCGGCCGGTCGCCTGTTCCACCCGGCGGATCCACTGTTCAGCTTCGTCACCACCCGCCGCGAGCGCTCGATTGACCGAAATCGCACAGGCGCCGAAGCCAGTCAGCAGCAGACCCAACAGCCAGAAGTAGGCGTGGGCGTGGCCGATACGGTAACATCCCGTCAATAGTCCAATAAAGATGGCGACATGAACCAAATTGTCGGTAAATACGTCAAGCCGCGCGCCGGTCGCCGATTCGACCATCCTGAGCCGCGCAATCTCGCCGTCCACGCCGTCAAGCGTAATCGAGAGCAGAAAGAGCAACGCCCCGGCCAGGCGTGTCCAATAGCCGGTTGAGGCGAACAGAACCGCGCAAAAAATCCCCAGGGCGGTATTAGCCAGCGTTACCTGATTCGGGGTGACGCCGATCCGCGCCAGCCGATAGCTGATCCGCCAGGATAGCCGCCGATCGACCATCCGGGCCAGCGGCGCGTCGGTGGCGACGCTTTCGGCCCGCACCGAGCGCGCGAGCCGCAACTCCGCCTCCTGGCGATCCCGCGGCTGTCCGTTGAGCGCGAATGGCAGATAGCCGCTCGCGCTCAGAATCGCGCCGGCGCCGGCCGCTGGATCGCTCAGCAGGGCCGCCAGTGGCCCAATTTCGATCGCCCCGCCACGATCGAAGTCCGCGCTTTCGAGGCGCAGGCGCCGCGCCGGCGCGGCCGCGTACGCCTCGAGAGCGCGGCGCAATTGCGATCGCGCCAGCACCAGATTCCCGCGAAATGCGATAGTCGCGGCGTCCGACGCCAGGCCGAGGCGATCAAATGGCGGCGCTATCCGGCTGAACGAATCCACCAGCGTCACTTCGGGCCGTCCGGCAAACGAGCCCAAAGCGTGGGCCACTTCGGCTGGCGCCAAGTCGCCGGTCGCGACGATGAAACGACGAACGCCCTCGCGCGTACAAAGCAGCATCAGGCGCTCGAGGAGCGGACGCCCAAAAATCGTGTCAGAGGCGCGATACGGGACGCTAATGAGCGCTGTCTCTATTAAGGTAGCCAATTTAGAACTAGGTTATTAAGCGAAACGGAGGGCGGAGTCAATGTAACCGGCGGAAAATCAAAACTTAACCTCTGAATCACGCATTCCAGTGGCGATACCGTTATCCAATCATTTTGCGGCCTTCAGCGCGAGCGTTGATTGCGCCCGTCCGCAGTCAAATGAACCTATGTTGAAATTGTGGCGCGCCGGTCGAGCCGGCCGGGTCGGGCTGGTAAACTGGCGGCCACGATGCGCGCGATTCTGTTCGATTTCGGCGGCACGCTGGATTTTCCCCGCCATTGGCTCGATCGTTTCCTGGGTCATTATCGCGCCGCCGGCCTTGCCCTGACGCGCGCCCAACTCGATCTCGGCTTCGCTCGCGCGACCCGCGCGGCCTATCGTAAATCCGCGGATTTACGTCATTTTGGTCTTGCGGAACTCATCGATTACCTGGTGACGGCGCAGCTTGCCGAGCTGTGCGAGGCGGGCGACCCGGTTACGCGGGAAGTAATTGAAACCGCGCGGCGTTGCGGCAAATTAAGCGCTATGGCGGCGCAAATTTCCCGGACGTTCGTCGCCGAGTCGCGCGCCGGGATGGCCGCGAGCGCGGCCGTTCTGGAAACGCTGGCGCCGCGTTTCAAAATGGGCGTCGT
>DAHZDR010000197.1 GCA_027403435.1 Deltaproteobacteria bacterium | reverse complement strand
CGGTCCCGGCCTTCCTGATGCTGCGGGCGGGGCTGTTGCCCGGCGGAATCATGGGAACTTCGCTGGCGGGCTTCGTCATGATCGCCAGCGCTTACGGATTCAGCCGCGTCGATGCGAAAACCGAAGACCACTACTTCCGCGGCTTTCCGTCGTACTGGAATCTCGTCACGCTCTATCTTTTCTGCCTGGGTTTTTCGCCGGCGGCCAACGCGGCGATCGTCGCCACGCTCGCCCTGATGGTGTTCATCCCGATCAAATTCATATACCCGAATCGCACCGAGCTGATGCGGCCGCTGACGCTGGCGCTCGCCGCCATCTGGGGCGTGGCCACGCTGGCGATGCTGCCGATGCTGCCCGGCCACAGCGATATTCCGCTTTACACGTCGCTGGCCTTCGTCGTTTACTATTTCGTGATGTCATTCGCCCTGCATGCCCATCCGGCCCGGCGCGCCGCGCGCGGTTCGCGATAGCCCGCGATGCCGAGCACGGCCGGCCGCGCGCGGGAATCCTGGCTCGAAATAATCGACGGGTCCGCGCCCATTCTGCTGATCGCGCCGCATGGCGGACGCGCCGGAGCGGCCGCTCACGCCACGCTCCATCCCAAGGTCAACGACCTCGAAACCGCCGCGATCGCCCGCGAACTGGCGCATCGGCTCGACGCCCGCGCCTTGGTCAACTCCGCGATGGATCGCAACGAACTCGACTGCAACCGGCTGGCGCAACTGGCCGCGCGCGCGCCGTGGATGCTCGAGTTGATCGCCGATCAGGTGGAACGGATCGCGCGCGGCCACGGCCGCGCCGTCGTGCTGCTGATTCACGGATGGAACGTGATTGAGCCGCGCGTCGATCTGGGACTGGGCCTGCGCGAACACGACGGCCATCTGCGCCCGCCCGCCGGCGCCCAGGTCAGCGCGAGCGACGAGTTCATCAACGGCGCCGTCCACGCGCTGACGGAGCGGCTCGGCGCCGCCGGCATCGCCGCCACCTTCGGGATGCGCTATCCGGGCGGCGCGCGCCAGAATCTGTTGCAGGCCTTCACCGCGCGCCATCGGCTCAGCGATTCGCCCGCGCTCCGCCGGCTGGCGGCATTGTCGGTGGAGGGCGTGATTGACGCCTTGCAGCTCGAATTGTCGATCGCGGTGCGCTTGCCGGGGCCGCTGCGCACCCGCGGCCTCGCCGCGATTACCGAGGCCTTTCGCGCCGGATCGCCGCAACGCACGGCGCCGTCAAACGGCGCGAGCCCCGCGCGCGTGGTGATTCGTAAAGCGTCGCCACGGCCCGCCGCCAGCGCGGCGACAGACGCCGAGCCGACGCGTTTCGTCGTCGAATTTTTCGATCGCGCGGCCGGCCTCGGCGGTGTCGCCAGCTTCGATCTCGGCGCGGGCGGCGGCGGCGCCCGGATCATGATCCTCTTCGACGGCCGCCATGCCGCGATGTTCACCGCCGAGGGACGCCCAACGTGCGACGCGGACTCGATCGCGCTCGGTCCCTTGCGCTTGGCGCTCGGCGCCGGCGGCGGCGCGCTCGGGTTTCAGGGACCGGCGATCGTCGTCAGCGACGGCTCCGCCTATTTGAACGTCGAAAACGCGATTGCCGGCGGCGCGCTCGATCCTGGCATGCGCCTCGCCGCGACGCTCGAATTGGACGGCGGCGCTTGCGTTCCGCGCAACGGAATCGCGCCGGCGGCGTGCTTTGGGCGGCTCGCCGGTGAAATCGTGATCGCCGGCCGCCGCTGGACGCTCGACGCCGTGGCCAGAGTCGGCGTATCGCTCACCGCTCTGGGCGCCGCGCGCTTCGCGTCGCGGCGGACGCTCTGGGCGCGCTTCGAACGTCCACGGACGTGGGCCGCGCTGGAAGCCCGCGAAATTTTAACGACGGCCGATGACGTCCGCCGCGACGCGCGGATGCTGTCATGCGGCGGCGGATGGCGCGCGGCGACGCTCGGGCCGATCGAACTGACGGCGGCGACGCCGCCGGCCCCGCCGCCGCGGATCGCGGCCATGATTCACGCCGCGCCGGATAGCGCCGTCACGCTTGCCGGACGCGGCGAGAATTTCATGACGCTTTCACGCCCCGGGCCTGACGGCGTGCGCATCCATACGACCATCGGCTTTGCGACTTTCCTCCTGGACGGCGCCGACGGCGCCGGAATGTACGAATATTCGCGGATCGCGGGCCGTCCCGCGCCTGACGCCAGGCTTTCGCGCAACGGCTGAAGGGTCAAAAAAATCCTAGCGGGAATCGCCGCTCTCGCCGGCCGCCGCCGCGGCGGACGCGCGCGCCGGGAGGATCGCCGCGACCGTGCGGGCCAGCTCGTGAAAGCTCTTCGCCAGCGGCGTGTCGGCGTATTCGCGGATAAAGATGACGCCCCGATCGCAGCATTCGGCCAGGCGCGCGTCGAAGGGCAGCCGCGCGAGCGTCGCCACTCCGGCGGCGCGGGCGACCGCCGCCATGTCGCCCTGCGGCATCAACGGACGCACCGTATGGCATCCGCCGCAACTGAATCCGATCATGTTCTCGATCACGCCCAGCACCGGCGTCTTGCAGCGTATCGCGATTTCGATCGCGCGGTTCGCCGCCATCACGGAAAACTCCGAGGGCTGGGTCACGATCACGACGCCCGCCAGCGCGGTCATCCGCGCCATCTGGTAAAGCCGCTCGAGGCCCGGCGCGAGATCGATCAACAGGATGTCGAGAGCGCCAAAATTGGCCTGATTGAGCAGCCGCCGCAGGGACGCGCCGTAATCCAGCTCGGCCACGCCATGGCCGTTGCGGCTCGCCGGCGCGAGTTCCGGTTCGTCGGCGAGAAAACTTGCCGGCGGCGGTTCGCCGCCCGTCAGCAGGCCGCTTGAGACCACGCGCAGGCCGAGCGGTCCGGCAATCGGCTCGATCGCTTCGCCGGCGAAGACCCGGCGCGGCGCCTTCAACCCGAGCATCGCGAGCATGTTCGGAGAATTGAGATCGGCGTCGAGAATTCCGACTTTACGGCCGTCGAGCGCCAGCGCCGCCGCCAGATTCACCGCCAGCGCGCTTTTGCCGACGCCGCCCTTGGCGCTGGCAAACGCGATCGCCGCGAGTGCGCCGGGCACGGCCACGCCGGCGGAACCATCCGGATTTCGTTCCGCGCCAGCCTCGGCTTCACTGAAGATTCTCATCGCCCACCCAAGTCCGCCAGGCGGCGCACGACCCACGCCGCGCCCGCGAACGCCATCAACGCCATCGAGGTAAACATGCCCGCTCGCGGCGGTCGCGTAATGCGCCGCCGGATCGCGGCCGCGCCGCGGCCGTTGCGGCAAAGCCGCCGATCGCGCCGCAACCGCATCCGCCGGCTGGTCAGATATTGTCCTCGTCCGCGTCGGTCGAACCGAGTTTGCGGTAGGTGTTGCGCTCGTCGTCGAAGCGCCGCTGCGAGCGCGCTTCGCGCTCCTGGTCCTGCTGGCAATCGCGGCACAGCCGGCTAAACGGCATCGCCTTCAGCCGCTCCTCGGCGATTTCCAAGCCGCAGGATTCACAGACGCCATAAGCGCCATCTTCGATACGGCTCAGCGCGTCATCGATCTGCTTGATCTTCACGCGTTCACGGTCGGACAAGATGAAATTGATTTCGCGGTCGCGCTCCTCCGAGGCGAGGTCATAGGTATCCATGCCCTCATCTTTGGTGCTTTCGCGTTCAGCCTTGAGCTCGGAATCGATTTCCTCATGCAGCTTCGACTTCATTGCGCGCAGATGTTCGCGGAGGTCGGCCAGGAATTTTTTTCGGTTAGCCGCCAGCTTTTGTTTAGGCATCGCCCGCCACCTTCCTAGTTAAGCATCGCGCCGCTCGTCACGGTCGCTTCCAGGTCATAGCTGCGCGCGCGTTCGACGCGCGCGCGCACGAAGTCGCCAGGATCGGCTTCGCCTTTCAAAATCACCATCCCGTCGATTTCAGGCGCCTGCCGCGAGGTTCTCCCGCGCATCCGCGTGGCGCGCCCCGGCAGCGGTCCTTCGACCAGCACTTCGCATTCGCCGCCGATCAGTTCGCGGTTGCGGCGCAAGGAAATTTCCGCCTGAGCCTCCATCAGCAGCGCGCGCCGTGCGCGCTTGATCCGCTCCAGCGTCCGCCCCGCCAGCGCGTGGGCGGCGGTGTTTTCCTCGCGGGAGTAGGTGAAGACTCCGACGCGTTCGAAACGCTGTTCGCGCACGAAATCGAGCAGGCGGCCGAACGCCGCGTCGTCCTCGCCGGGAAAGCCCACGATAAACGAGGTGCGAATCGCCACGTCCGGAATCTTCTTCCGAATCCGGCCGATCAGCGCGCGCAGCGCCGCGCCCGACCGTTCGCGACGCATCGCCCGCAGGATTCCGTCGTCGGCGTGCTGCAGCGGCATGTCTATGTACTTAACCACTTGCGGCAATTCCGCGATCGTCTCGAGCAGCTCATCGGTAACGAAATTCGGATAGCAGTAGAGCAGCCTGATCCAGCGAACGCCCTCGACTCTGGCGAGCGCGCGCAACAGCGCGGCCAGCGACGACGCCGCGGGCAAATCCCGCCCGTAGGCGGTCAGGTCCTGCGCAATAAGATTGATCTCGCGCACTCCGGCCGCGGCCATCGCGCGCGCTTCGGCGACGATATCTTCGACCGGCCGGCTTTCATGCGCGCCGCGAATTTTTGGAATGATGCAAAACGCGCATTTATGATTGCAGCCCTCGGAAATCTTGAGATAGGTCGAAAAATAGTCGCCGGTCAACACCCGTGGCGCCGCCGCCGTCGGCAGCAGATGGGCCGCGCCGGAATAGAAGGCGTCCACCGCCTCGGGCGGACGCGTGCGGCTCAGCAAGTCGGGTAAATCCAGAAAGTTGCCGGTGCCGACGAAGACATCCACCTCCGGCAGCCGCTCCCGCAGCTCCGCCCCATAACGCTGCGCCAGACATCCGGCGACCACCAGCCGGCGGCCGGCGGCGCCCCGCTTGATTGCGGCGGCGTCCAGAATCGCGTCCAGCGATTCCTTTTTGGCGGACTCGATAAACGCGCAGGTGTTCACCACCAGCACCTGAGCGGCGTTGGGATCCAGCGTCAATTCATATCCGGCGCCAACCAGCGCGCCCATCATCAACTCGCTGTCGGCAAGATTCTTCGGACAGCCGAGTGTGACGAAATGTATCTTTTCGATCGTCGGCATGTCCTCTATCCAAGGTCGTATATTCCTACCCGCGCGCGCCGCGCAGCGCAATCGGGGGGGATCAGGGATGCGGCCGCGGGCGGCGGCCGGTCCAGGCGGTGGTTCACGATCCGGCGCCCGAAGTCACCACATCGGCGCCGTCGGGAACTTTGAAGGCGAAGACGCTCGCCGCAATCGCCACGTTCAGCCGAATCGCGAAGAAATGGAACCCGGTGCGATTGCCAAGGGCGTCGGCGATCGTCAGCGAGACGATATTGGAGGTCGCTGGATCGGCGCCTATTGTGACGCGTGGGCCGCCCGCCTTTGGCGTCAAAATAGCATATTCAAGCCCGTCACGGGATGGCGTTGACGGCGACGAGGCGACAAAATCACGTTCCAGATTGCCCGCCCCGAGCAGCAGCGCGGCGGCGGCCTGCGCCTTAATCGCGTTTTTCAGCGGCGTCTCGATCACCTGGTTAAGGCCGGGGTCGTAATCGTACAGCGTGCGGCCGTCGCTCACGATCGTTTCTGGCTGCGGCGCGGCGTAATCGAAGCGGATCCGGCCCGGCCGCTGCCATGTCAGGGCGCCGTTGCGCTTCAGCGGCGGTGCGCCCGGCCGCGTGATCGTTTCGTCGAATTTGGCGGTGAACGATGCGGTTTCCTGATAATGGCGCTGCAGGCGCTCAATCAGGCGATGGATCGCCGGCGATGCTCCGGCCGCCATGACGGCGGCCAGCGGCCGGGACGGAGCCATCGTCGTCAGCGCGGCGGCGCCAAGCGCGATCGCGCACCAGATCGGCGCAAACCGCAAGCTGTGATCGGATTCAGGTTTCAACACTATAATTAATCAGGACGAAGCGCGGCGTGTTTAGGTTCGTTTGGGACCGGCAAAATCATTCGGGAGCGCGCATCCGCACCTCGCGCGGACGGGCGCCATCGGCCGGCATCACCAGGCCCTCGCGCTCCATCCGCTCGACCATCCGCGCCGCTCGATTGTAGCCGATTCTTAGCCGCCGCTGGATCATGGAGATCGACGCCTGGTTGGTGTCGAGGACGATCCGCACGGCGTCGTCGTACAATTCATCGCGATAATCGTCAAGGCCGCCGACGCCGTCGCCCTCGCCCGCGACCGCCGTCTCCAGAATCTCCATCCGGTAGTCGGGAGCGCCCTGGGCGCGCAGAAAATCGCAAACCTTGCGGATTTCCGTCTCGGAGACGAACGGACCATGCAATCGGCGCAGCTTGGCCGTGCCGGGCGGCATAAACAGCATATCGCCGGCGCCGAGCAGCCGTTCGGCGCCGATCGAATCGAGAATCGTCCGCGAATCGACCCGCGACGTCACCTGCAACGAAATCCGGGCCGGCAGATTCGCCTTGATCAGCCCGGTCAGCACGTCAACCGACGGCCGCTGG
>DAHZDR010000186.1 GCA_027403435.1 Deltaproteobacteria bacterium | reverse complement strand
AATCCGGTCGATTACGACCATCAGCGGCGCGCCCGGCGCCGCGCCGTCCGCGCCCTTCAGATGCTCGGCGAGGTCGGCGAGGTTCGCGATTCCACCGTCATGGAGCAGCCGATGATGGCCGTTTTCGGCGAGCCACGCCGCCGCTTCGGCGGGCGTGCGCGACCCGGCCGCGAACGGCGCCGCAATCACGTACAGCCCGGGCTTGGCCAGCAGCTGCGCCGCCGCGCTCTCCACCGTGTCGCGCCGCACCTCGATTCCGCAGCGCGGACAAATCGTCCGTCCCGCGGCGACGTGGAGCAGCCGCAGGTAGTCGCTGATTTCGGTGACCGTGCCGACCGTCGATCGCGCGTTCTTGATCGTGTTTTTCTGGCGCAGCGCCAGCGCCGGCGGAATTTCCGTGATCGCATCGACGTCCGGCCGATCCATCCGCGCCAGAAACAGCCGCGCATAGGTCGAGAGGCTCTGCACGTAGCGGCGCTGCCCCTCGGCGTACAGAGTGTCGAAAACCAGGCTCGATTTCCCCGATCCCGACACTCCCGTAACCGCGATCAGCCGGCGATGCGGCAGATCGAGGGAGATATTGGCAAGGTTGTGGGTGCGCGCGCCGCGGATGCCGATCGAGCGCTCCAAGCGGTTCTCCGGATTCAGCGCGGATCCGTCAGCGGCCGCGCCTTGACCTTGCGTTCGCCCGGATATTCCCCGGCGACGCCGGCGTAAAGTTCGCGCAGACGCATGTCGAATTGCGCCTGCAGGCGGACCGTCTCCGCATGGCGTTCGCCGTCGGGCAGGTCCTGAACCTTCGCCAGATCCTCTTCGAGCTGGCACATCAGCCGATTGCGCTGGATCAGATATTGATAGCCGTTCATAGGCGTTCCCGGAATCGAAACTTCAAAAGCAAAAGTATAGGTTATCCGTGTACGCTAAACCACCATCCGCGATGACGCCGCTCGAACAATCTCCACCGCCCGCGCTCGACCTCGCGGCCAGCCCCGCGCTAAGCGGCGCGATCCACGGCTTTATGGGCCGCGCGGGCGGCGCCAGCGCCGGCCGTTACGCCACCTTCAACCTCGCCCGATGGGTGGGCGACGATCCCGCCGCCGTCGCGGAAAACTGGCGGCGATGGCGCGCCGCCTATCCGCGGCTGACCGTCGCTACCGTCGCGCAGATCCATGGCGCCGCGGTCCATCGCGTCGGCCGCGATTGGAACGATCGCCGGCCCGAGGGCGACGGCATGGTTACCGCCGAACCCGGAATCGCGCTCGGCGTCTTCACCGCCGATTGCGCCCCGATTTTGCTCGCCGACCCCGCCCATCGCGTGATCGGCGCGCTTCACGCCGGATGGCGCGGGACGCTCGCCAATATCGCCGGCGCGGGCGTGCGCGCGATGGTCGAACTGGGCGCGCGGCCCGCGTCGATCCGCGCCGCGATCGGCCCGGCGATCGGACTCTGCTGCTTTGAAGTCGATGCCGATCTCGCCGAACGCTTCATCCGTGAAATCGACGGCGCCGCGGCCTGCGCGCGGCCGGGCCGTCCCGGCAAGGCCTATCTCGATCTGCGCGCGCTCAACCGGAGGCTGCTCGAGCGGGCCGGCCTCGATCCTCAAGCGATCGATGAAGTTGGACCATGCACGCGATGCGCCCGCGATCGCTATTTTTCGCGCCGCGCCGCCGCCGGCGCCGCCACCGGCCTGCAACTCAGCTTCCTCGCGCTGCACGAGTGACGCGGCCGCTCGCGCCCGGATGCGATCTGCTGCGAATGGCGGAGCGCCGACCGCGCTTTCAAATCGTGCACAACTCGCCGTCGGCGGAGGCTTGCGGGCGTGGGGACGGGCGCGCACAATTGGAGCGTTGAGGCGTTGGCGATGGCGTCCAGAAAAACCCGCGGCGCGAACCGGATCGTCAGCGTCCGCGAATTGATTGACCAGCTGCGCAAGCCGCTCGCGCCGCCGACGCAAGCCCATCCGGACGAACGCAAATACCGCCGCTCGCGCGAACGCGAACGCCTGCGTAAGGCGCCGGATCGCGACGCTCCGGCGCCGGGCAAACCTAATGTATCAGATTAAATTTTTACGCCGGGAAGGAACCCCCGCCTGATGTTCAGTTTCGAGCTTTCCGAAGAACAGCGCATGATCCGCGATACGGTCGCCGCCTTTGCGGCCGGCGAAGTCCGGCCGGCCGCGCGCGCCGCCGACGAATCCGGCGTGATTCCGCCCGAACTAATCGCCAAATCGTGGGAACTCGGCCTCGTGCGCGGCCCGCTGCCGGAAAGCGCCGGCGGCTACGGCGATGCCCGCTC
>DAHZDR010000170.1 GCA_027403435.1 Deltaproteobacteria bacterium | reverse complement strand
CGCCGACCATGGCCGCACGCACGCCTTCGGCCTGCTCTCTTTTTTTGGCGTAATCGCCAGCGCCGCCGGCTCATTGCTGGCCGCGCTTCCGGCCCTGCTCGCGCGCCACGCCGGCACGCCGCCGATTGAAAGCTACCGCGGCCTGTTCATGCTCGCGGCGCTCGCCGGCCTTGGGATGGCGGTGGTCGTGCTGCCGGTCAGCGAACGGCGCCATCCGGCGCTCGAACGGCGCCATCTGGCGGCCGAATGGCGCCATCGAGCCGATGCCGATCCCTCAGCCGCCGCCGCGCGCCGCTTCCTTGGCCTATCGCAACCTTCGTGGCGGCTGGTGTCGCGCTTCATGATCACCAACGGCGTCAATGGCCTTGCTATCGGGATGCTTGGTCCATTTGTCGTTTACTGGTTTTATCGGCGTTTCGGCGTCGGCGCCGCGTCGCTCGCCCATCTGTTCTTCTTCATCAATCTGGCCGCCGCCCTGCCCTATCTGATGGCCGGGCGGATGACCCGATGGTTCGGGCTGGTCAGCGCGGTGACGGTCACGCGCGCGCTTTCATGCGTGTTGCTGATCGGCATGGTCCTGATGCCGAGTTATGCGCTCGCGGCGTGGCTCTATGCGCTGCGCGTAATCGTCAACGTGCTCTCGATTCCGATGCGGCAGTCCTATCTGATGGGCGTGATCGAACCCGCCGAGCGCGCGAGCGCCGCGGGCTTCGCCAATCTGCCGTCGCAAGGCACGCAGGCGCTCAGCGCGTCGCTTGCGGGCGTGCTGATGGACCATGTCGCGCTGGCGCTGCCGCTAATCGCCGCGTCTGCGCTGCAAGCGATCCACGCCGTGCTCTTTTGACTTTCTTCCGCTCAATTCGCCCGCCCGAAGAGGAATTCCGCAGCTTCGCCGACGCAAAATCCGACGCCGACGCCGCCTCCACGTCAGTCGCCGGACCCACCTGAAACGCCAGTCGAGCGCCGCCCCGCCCGGTTATCCCGGACATTGCGGGCAGGCCGCGGCGTCCTGCGGACAGCGATGCAGTTTGACGTTCACGTCGCTCAAAACATGCCTGGTCGTCGGCACCATTCCCCCGCTACTCGTGCAATCCTCCTCGCCCGGATAGCAGTCGTGGCGGAATTTCCAATGCGCCATCGTGTCGTCATAGACGGTCTGCGCCGCATACCCCGGCGCCGAGACGCAGACCGTGACCGGCTGGTCCGCCGGTACTTTAATCGTCGCCGGCGTCACCATCGTCCGCCCCATCGCGGTCGCCATCGCGCCCGGCGGTTCGGAATCGATCGTGATCGTTTCGGCGGACTTATGCCGGAGCGCGCCGCATCCGGAAACCACCGCCGCAATTAACACTCCAAAGCCCATCATTGGCAGGCGCTTCCGCGCGAAGCCAAGCCATCCGCCGCCGTCCAAATAACTCCTCCAACTCGTCAACGAAGCAATCCGCAAACGCTTGCGCCGCGCGCAAGCGTCAGCGCGCGGCGATCCGCCGGGCCGAGCGCGCGTTCAGGCCGCCTTCGCCATCCGCCGCGGCAGCACGAAATCATATTCGAGCGTATAAAAGGGTCCGCCCAGCCCGCGGCGTTTGATTTCGGCCGCGTCGG
>DAHZDR010000167.1 GCA_027403435.1 Deltaproteobacteria bacterium | reverse complement strand
CTTGGTCGCGTAACCGAACATCGTGGCCAGCGGCACCCGCGCCGCGATCACCTGGACGCCGGCGCGATTTTCCATCTCCTGGATTTTTCCGCGCCGCGCGCTGAGGTCGCCGATCACGTCGCCCATGAACTCCTGCGGCGTCACCACTTCAACGTCCATCACCGGCTCGAGCATCACCGGGCTGGCCTTTTCGGCCGCCTCCTTGAACGCCATCGAACCGGCGATCTTGAAGGCGATTTCGGATGAATCGACCTCGTGGTACTTGCCATCGACGACGATCGCCTTGATATCGACCATCGGATAGCCGGCGAGCACGCCGGTTTCCATGGCTTCCTTGATTCCATGCTCGATCGACGGGATGAAGTTGCGCGGGATCGAACCGCCCTTGGTTCCGTCCTCGAATTCGAAGCCGCCGCCTTTTTGCAGCGGCTCGATTTTCAAATCGACCACGCCGAACTGGCCATGGCCGCCGGTCTGACGCACGAACCGGCCTTCGGCGTCGGCCGGACGCCGAATCGTTTCGCGATAGGCCACCTGCGGCTTGCCGACGTTGGCGTCAACCTTGAACTCGCGCAGCATCCGATCGACGATAATCTCCAGATGCAACTCGCCCATTCCGGCGATCAGCGTCTGGCCGGTTTCGCGATTCACGTTAACGCGAAACGAAGGATCTTCCTTGGCCAGCTTTTGCAGCGCCTCGCCGAGCTTTTCCTGATCGGCCTTGGTCTTGGGCTCGATCGCAATCTGAATCACCGGATCGGGAAACTCGATCGCTTCCAGCACAATCGGCGCGTCCGCGTCGCAGAGCGTGTCGCCGGTGGTGGTGTCGCGCAGGCCGACCGCGCAGATATCGCCGGCGTAAACCTCGGTGATCTCCTCGCGCTTGTTGGCGTGCATCTTGACCAGCCGTCCGATCCGTTCGCGCCGATCCCGGGTCGAATTGAGCACCGAAGTGCCGCTTTCGAGCTTGCCCGAATAGACCCGCAGGAAGGTCAGCGTGCCGATATACGGGTCGGTCATGATCTTGAAGGCGAGCGCGGAGAACGGCTCGTCGTCGCGCGGCCAGCGCTCGGCCATCTTGCCGTCGTCAACTTTGCCGACGACCGGCGGCAAATCGGCCGGCGACGGCAGGTAATCCACCACCGCGTCGAGCATCGGCTGCACGCCCTTGTTGCGGAACGCCGAACCCAGCACGACCGGCACCAGTTCGAGCTTGAGCGCGGCCACGCGAATCGCGGCGCGCAATTGCCCGGGCGCGGGCGCCTTGCCTTCGAGATACAGCTCCATGATCGCGTCGTCATGGTCGGCGACCGCTTCGATCAGGCGGTCGCGCCAGGTCGCGGCCTGTTCCTTGAGCTCGTCCGGAATCTCGGCCACGCGATAGTTGGCGCCCAGCCGGTCGTCGTCCCAGACCAGCGCGCGATTTTCAACCAAATCGACCACGCCGGTGAACTTGTCCTCGGCGCCGATCGGAATCTGCAGCGGCAGCGGCCGCGCCTTGAGCTTGTCGCGAATCTCGCCGATCACGCGTTCGTAGTCGGCGCCGACGCGGTCCATTTTGTTGATAAAAGCGACGCGCGGCACCCGATACTTGTCGGCCTGGCGCCAGACCGTTTCCGACTGCGGCTCGACTCCGCCGACCGCGCAGAACACCGCGACCGCGCCGTCGAGCACGCGCAGGCTGCGTTCGACCTCGATCGTGAAATCGACATGGCCGGGCGTGTCAATAATGTTGATGCGCTGGTCGCGCCAGAAACAGGTGGTCGCGGCGGAGGTAATCGTGATGCCGCGTTCCTGCTCCTGCACCATCCAGTCCATGGTCGCGGTGCCTTCGTGAACCTCGCCGATCTTGTAGTTGATCCCGGTGTAAAACAGGACCCGCTCGGTCGTCGTGGTCTTACCGGCATCGATATGCGCCATGATGCCGATATTGCGCACCCGTTCTATGGGAGTCTGACGAGCCATCCGGGAAAAACTTCTTTCCGCCTCTACCAGCGGTAATGCGCGAAGGCGCGATTCGCCTCCGCCATGCGATGCGTGTCTTCGCGTTTTTTGACGGCCCCGCCACGATTGGCCGACGCCTCGAGAATTTCGTTAGCGAGCCGCTCGCGCATCGATTTCTCGCCGCGCGCGCGCGCCGCCGTCGCCAGCCAGCGCATCGCGAGCGACGATCGCCGCAGCGGCCGCACTTCCACCGGCACCTGATAGTTGGCGCCGCCGACCCGGCGCGAACGCACCTCAACCGCCGGGCGGACGTTGTCGAGCGCCCGCTTGAACATCGCGAGTCCGTCCTCCTTGGAACGCTCGGCCACCAGGTCGAGCGCGCCGTAGAGGATTCCCTCGGCGATCGATTTCTTGCCGCGCTCCATCACCACATTGATAAACTTCGCGACCGTACGATCGTGAAATTTCGGATCCGCGACGATTTCGCGGACGCGCACCTGTCCTTTTCGCGACATGGGATATTCTTACTTGGGCTTCTTCGAGCCGTATTTCGAGCGGCTCTTGCGCCGGTCCTGCACGCCAATTGAATCGAGCGTGCCGCGAATCACGTGATAGCGGACGCCAGGCAAATCCTTGACGCGGCCGCCGCGAATCAGGACCACCGAGTGCTCCTGCAGGTTGTGGCCGACGCCGGGAATATAAGTGTTGACTTCGTAGCCATTGGAGAGCCTGACGCGCGCCACCTTGCGCAAGGCCGAATTCGGCTTTTTGGGCGTGGTGGTTTTGACCTGCGTGCAGACGCCGCGTTTTTGCGGCGATCCCTGCAGCGCGGGCGCGCTAATCTTGTAGCGCTTCTTGACGCGCGTGGCGCGAATCAACTGGTTAATCGTCGGCACGGTTTGGTCTTCAGCTTTCCTGCGGCGCGGGCGCTAATTCCGGACCCGCGCCCAGCGGCGTTCCATCCTGTTTTGGCGCCCCGAACCGCTACCGGCGCGGCGGCGCAAACGAACCCCCCAAGGGCGCCCATCGCCCTTGGGGGAAATGTAAGTATTTATAGGAAAAATCCCGCTCAGTCAATCTCCGGCCGCTGCGGCGGCCTCCGCCGCGGCGGCTTTTTCCAGCTCTTCGCCGGGCGGCGGCGCCTCGGTCTTGAGCTCCATCCGATGGTACTGCGGGAGTCCGGTGCCGGCCGGAATCAGCCGGCCCATAATCACGTTTTCCTTGAGTCCCACCAGCCGATCGACCTTGCCGTTGATCGCCGCTTCGGTCAGCACCCGCGTGGTTTCCTGGAACGACGCCGCCGAGATGAAGCTTTCGGTCGAAAGCGACGCCTTGGTGATGCCGAGCAGCAGCGGTTCGGCGATCGCCGGCTCGCCGCCCTTCATCAGAACGCGGCCGTTCTCCTCGTCGAAGCGCCATTTTTCCGTCTGGTCGCCGACCAGGAAATCGGTGTCGCCGACCTCCTTGATCCGCACCCGCCGGAGCATCTGGCGCACGATTACTTCGATATGCTTGTCGTTGATCCGCACGCCCTGGAGCCGGTAGATTTCCTGGATTTCGTCAACCAGATACTTGGCCAGCGCCTTTTCGCCGAGAATCGTCAGGATATCGTGCGGATTCGACGAACCTTCCATCAGCGGCTCGCCGGCCCTGATCATGTCGCCCTCGTGGACGCCGATATGCTTGCCCTTCGGGATCAGGTATTCCCGCGGCTCGCCGACTTCCGGCGTGACCACGACCTTGCGCTTGCCCTTGGTGTCCTTGCCGAAGGAGACCTGGCCGTCGATTTCGGAAATTACCGCGAATTCCTTGGGCTTGCGCGCCTCGAACAGCTCGGCGACGCGCGGCAGGCCGCCGGTGATATCCTTGGTTTTGGTGGTTTCGCGCGGGATTTTCGCGATCACGTCGCCGGCCGCGACCTGCATCCCTTCGGCCACGCTGATATAGGCGCCGACCGGCAGGAAATAGCGGGCGAAATTCGCGCTGTCGGGCAACTTGGCGGTGCGCCCCGCTTCGTCCTTGAGCGAGATCCGCGGGCGCACGTCGAGTTCCTTGAATTCGACGATGACGTTGGAGCGCGCGCCGGTGCGTTCATCGACCCGCTCCTCCATGGTCTTGCCCTCGATCACGTCGCCGTATTTCACCTTGCCGCCGACT
>DAHZDR010000137.1 GCA_027403435.1 Deltaproteobacteria bacterium | reverse complement strand
GGCGGCGCCGGCGCACCGGATTCGCCGTCCGTGGCGGCGCCGCGATTAATCGTTGAACCAGACCGAATCGCCGACTTTGACCGCGCCCGCCGCGCCGATCGAGGCGAACAGGCCCAGCGTCGCGCGATGGCTCTGCGCGATCGTGCGCAAAATCCGCAGGTCGCGCGGCAGGTCGCTCTGCCGATGCGTCGTCATCACGCAGCGCAGCGCGGCCTGCGCCGACGCGATGCGCACTTCGGCGCCCACCTCGATCGTTCCGCCCAGCCATCCGTCCTCGACGAAGCCCTTCGCGTCGGCATCAGTTTCGACAAGGATATTGGGGCGGAAGCGGCGCGCGTCGAGCCGCGCGTCGGGGCCAATCAGGTCCGTCAAATGCGCCAGCGTGCCGGTGGCCAGCAGGTGAATTTCGGCGGAATCGAAAAACGTGCCGTTAATCAGGGAAAAGCTCGGCGGCATGGTGTCGCGCGTCAGACCCGGCATCACCTGTTCGATCGGCACGTCGGCGAAAATCGTATCGGGGTCGATTCCGGCGCGGCTATGCTGTTTCGGGCGCGCCCGTTCCAGCGTGACTTCGCGGCCGAGGAAGCGGGAAAGCGCGTCGGCGGCGGCGGCGGGATCGATCACGGCGCCGTCAGGCAGCGCGATGCGCACCGGAGCGTCGTCCGCGGCCGCGGGTTCCCGCTCGCAGCGCGCGCTTAACTCAAGCATTTTGGCGAATTTCTTGGCGCTGACGATGAAACCGGTCGCGGCCTCGCGCAGCGCCCAGACGCGATCGCCGTGCGCGCCGTGGACGCCGACCACGAGCGTATCAAGGCGCTCACCCAGCATCGATTTGACCGGATACCGGTACAGTTCCCTGACTACGCCAACCTGTCGTCTCGCCATGATTTTACACTCCCGTCGATTCGCCTGAACATGCTTCGACGCGCCGCGGCCGCCCAATTATCCGGCCAAAGCGATTTCGTCGCCAATCACAATCCATCCGCCCGCCGCGACCGCCGCAAAAACGCCGACATAAGCCTGATGATGCGCCCACGCGGTCCGCAGCACCTCCGGCCGATGCGGCAACCCGGCCTGCGGCCAGACCGTCACGGCGCAGCGCAGGGCCGGCCGCACGCCGACGATCCGCACCTTCGATCCGATTTCGATCGCGCCCTCAAGCCAGCGGTCCTCGACGAAGCCGTCCGCATCGTCCTCGGTCTCGACCAGGATATTCGGCCGGAAACGGCGCGGGTCGAAGTCCGCGGACGGTTCGAGGCGCCGCAGATGCGCGAGCGTGCCGGTGGCCAGCAGATGCAGCACGTCCTCGTCGAAGAAGTCGCGCGCCGGCAAACTCCCCTCGCCGCGCATCACCGCGTCGATTTCAGCCACGCTGGGCGGCGCCGCGCGCAATCGTTCAAAACGCAGCTCGCGTTTGAGCAGCGCGGCGATTGCCGCCGCCGCGTCGTCCGCGCCCGCGTCATAACAATTGCCGTCCGGCAGCTCGATTCTGACGCGCGCCGCCGCATCCGCCGCCGGATCGCCCGCCCAAAACGCCCGCGCCTCAAGCATCCGCGGGAACGCCCGCGCGCTAATCAGACCGCCATAGATGGTCTCCGCGAGCGCCCATTGACGGTCGCCAACCACGCCGCGTTCGCTGACACACGCGCGCGCAAGCGCTTCACCGCGCATCGATTTGACCGGATAGCGCCAGAGCGCCCTGACCGTACCGATTCGCCGCCGTCCCATCCCTGACGCCGACCCGCTCCGCGCGATGGGCCGGCGCGCCCCGACCTTACGCGATCGGGATAGGGCGGCACAAACGCGCCCGCCGTCGCGGACCGGACCAGCTTGCCGCGTCCGGCGGCAATCGGCGATAATATTGACGTTCAGGTTGGGGCGGGCGGCTGATGAACGAACGAACCTGCGCGATCATTGTAGTCGGCAACGAAATCCTGTCGGGCAAGGTGCGGGACGGCAACGCCTGGTTCGCCGCGCGCGAGCTGCGGCGGCTGGGGGTCGCGCTCAATCGCATCGCGGTGGTGCCGGACGAGCGCCAGACGATTATCGACGAAGTGCGCCAGTGCGCCAAGTCGTTCGATTTCGTGATCACGTCGGGCGGCGTCGGTCCGACCCATGACGACATTACGATCGAGGCGGTCGCGGCGGCGTTTGGCCGCAAAGTGGCGGTCGATCCCGAGCTGCGGCGGATCGTCGCGCAGTATTTCACCGGCGGACTCAACGCGGCCGGGCTGAAGATGGCGGAGGCGCCGGAAGGCGCCGTGCTGATCGCCGCCGGCGACCTCCGTTTTCCCACGATCCAGCTCGAAAACGTCTATATTCTTCCCGGGATTCCGCAAATCTTCGAGACCAAACTGAAAGCCCTGGGGCCGCGCTTCGCGACCGATCCTTATTATTTGAGAACCATCTATACCAACGCGGGCGAAGGCGTGATCGCCGAGCATCTGAACGCCACGCTGCGGCAATTTCCGGAACTACTGCTGGGCTCTTATCCGAAAATCGGCGACGATTCGTACCGCGTCAAACTGACGCTCGAATCCAAAGATCGCGGCTATCTCGAACGCGCCTTCAATCATCTGATTGGCCTGCTGCCAGCCGCGGTGGTGGTCAAGACCGAGTAGCCAAAATGGTGTAGGATGTTGGCGGTAAGCGGATCGAGTGACGGTCCGCAAATGGCGGGGGGTAGGAGGATGACGATATGAAACTCCGTAAGTTCGCGGCGGCGGCGGCTCTCGCCGGCGCCTTCGCAATCGCCACGATTGGTTCGGTTAGCGCCCAAAGCGCGGCCGCCGGCGCCGACGGATCGGCCGGGCAGGCTTCGCCGATCGGCGCGCCGCCGCAGCCCCAGGTGCCGCAACCGGCCGACCAGTCCGGGGTCAACTGGAAGGGCGTCGGCGTGGGCGCCGGAACGGTGCTCGGCAACATTTTCTATATGCCGGCGAAACTGGTTTACGGCATTCTGGGCGGAATCGGCGGCGGCGCGGGATGGGCGCTGACGGGCGGCAACACGCAGGTCGCCGACACCATTTGGCGCAGTTCGCTGGGCGGCGACTACGTGCTCACGCCGAGCATGATCGCGGGCGATCAGCCGGTGCATTTCAGCGGTCCGACGACGACCGCGCCGGCGCCGGCCGACACTTCCGCCGCCACCGGCGCCACGGTCACGGCCAGCACCAACGCGAACGGCGCGGCGGGATCGCCGGCGAACGCGGCGGGACCGCATCCGATCGATAACGGCGCCGGTCCGGTGGGCGCGGGCGGAACCGGTCAGGCGCCGAAAAGCGCGCCGCCGACGCTTCCCGACACCAATATCGAATAGGCGGACGCGGGATGGCGCGGGCGCGTTTTTTGTGGAAATCGACTTGCAGCACCTGCCGCGACGCGCGCGCCTTTTTGCGCGACGAAGTGGGCGCCGAGCTCGACGAGCGTAATTACGCCAGGGAGCCGTTTACGCTCGCCGAGCTCCGGCAAATTTTCAAGGACGCCGATCCGCGCGAGTTTATCAATCCGAAAAGCGCGCCGTTCAAGGCGCTGGGGCTCAAAGACCGCACGCTCAGCCGGGAGCGGGCGTTCGCGCTAATCGCCGAACAGCCGAACCTGCTGAAACGGCCGCTGACGATCGTTGGCCGCGGGATTATTGCCGGATTCGATCGGGCGCGGCTACGCGCGGCTCTGGGTTAGCACGCAATATCGCGCCGGCGCGCGGCCGACGCTGGCGGATTACGCGGTTTTTTCGGCCCGTTCGGTTTTTTCGGCGCGATCGGATTTTTCGGCCCGTTCGGTCCGTTCATGGCGTTCGTGGTTCCGCGCCTGGGGATTGGCGGGCGCCGCGACCGCGGCCGACGGCGACGGCTTGGCCGAAGTCAAAACGTCGATAAACTTGCGCACCGCGGGCGAGAGCTCGCGGCCGCGCTTGTAGATAATCGCCAGCGGACGCGTGAACGGCCCTTCCGTAAACTCCAGCATCTTGAGCGACCCGCGCGAGATTTCGAGCTCCACCGTCGAACGCGGCACGATCGCGATGCCCTGCTCGATTTCGACCGCGCGCTTAATCGTCTCGATATTGTCGAACTCCATCGTATAGACCGGCTTGACGCCGTGGTCGCGCAAAATCCGATCGGAGGCCTTGCGCGTCGCGATATCGCGCTCGTAACCGACGAAACGCTGGCCGGCAAGCTGCCGGACATTGACCCGCTCGAATTTCGCCAGCGGATCGTTGGGCGGGACCACCAGCACCAAC
>DAHZDR010000123.1 GCA_027403435.1 Deltaproteobacteria bacterium | reverse complement strand
GCCGCGAATCGCCAGTTTGCCGCCGCGCAAATCAAGCGAACCGAAAATTCGCCCCGGAAATTCCTGGCAGGCCTGGCTGATCAGTCCGGGGTTGAGAAACGCCGCCGATCCGATCGAGATGAAATCCGCACCCGCCGCGATTGCCGCGCGCACTGCCGCGATCGTGCGCAGACCCCCGCTCACGTCGATCCGGCAGCGCACGGCCGCGCGAATCGCGCGCAAGGCCGCGAGGTTGCGCGGCGCGCCCGCGATCGCGCCGTCGAGGTCAACGATATGGATTAACGTCGCGCCGTCGAGTGCGAAGGCGCGCGCGGTCGCCGCCGGATCGGATCCGTAAATCGTGGCGCGATGCATGTCGCCGCGCAGCAGCCGGACGACTTCGCCGCCTTTCAAGTCGATCGACGGGATCACCAGAAAGCGATCAAACGGCGGCTTCAGGCGAGCGTCCCCTTGGTCGAGAGCGCTCCGCTCAGGCGCGGTTCGATCGCGGTCGCCTGATCCATCGCGCGCGCCAACGCCTTGAACGCCGCTTCCACAATATGATGCGGATTGCGGCCGGCCGTCATCGTCAGATGGAGATTCATGCCGGTTTCGTCGGCGAGCGCCTTCATGAAGTCGTGGACCAGCACGGTTTGGAAGTTGCCGATCCGCTCCTCGCGAATTTCCAGGCCGTAGGCCAGATAGCAGCGCCCGCTGATATCCACCACCGCCGCGCAGAGCGCCTCGTCCAGCGGAACCACCGCATGGCCGAAGCGGCGGATTCCCGAGCGGTCGCCCAGCGCCTCGCGAAACGCGCGGCCGAGCACGATTCCGACATCCTCGACGGTGTGATGGTCGTCGATATGCAGGTCGCCGGCCGCCTTCAGCCGCAAATCGAAAAAGCCGTGGCGCGCGAAGCTTTCGAGCATATGATCGAGAAATGGCACCCCGGTCGCGATTTCGCCCTGACCGGAGCCGTCGAGCCGGAGCGCGGCCTCGATCGCGGTTTCGCGCGTGCGCCGTTCGATCCGCGCGGCGCGCGGCGGCGCGCTCGCGGCGGATCCCGCCGCGGCCTCGTTTTCCTGCTCCCTCCGCGCCGGAGCCACGGCGCGGCTATGCGGTCGGCTTCGCGATTCCATTGGTTCCTTGCCGCCGGGCGCGCGGTTTGCGCCGTGGCGATTGCTTTCCGTTCGGCGGCGCGCCCGCCCCGCGAATTTCGATCGCGCGCGCGTGCGCCTCGAACCCTTCCATCCGGGCCAACCGCGCGACCGCCGGACCGAGCGCGCGCAGCGCCGCCGGCGACGCCTCGATTATACTGGTTCGCTTAAGGAAATCGTAGGCGCCGAGCGGCGACGCGAACCGCGCCGAGCCGCCGGTCGGCAACACGTGATTCGGTCCCGCCAGATAATCGCCGAGCGGCGCCGGACTGCGCCCGCCGACGAACACCGCGCCGGCGTTGACCACCCGTCCGAGCCAGCTCCCGGCCCGCGCGATTTCAAGCTCCAGATGCTCCGGGGCGATACGGTTGGCAAGCTCGAACGCCGCCTCCAGGTCGCGCACGACCACCGCCGCGCCGCGCTTTTTGAGCGCCCGCGCGACGGTCTCCGCCCGCGGCAGATCCGCCAGCGCCAACTCCACCGCCGCCGCGACCGCCTGCGCCAGCGCGCGCGACGGCGTCACCAGAATCGCCGCTTCGTCGCCCGAGCCGTGTTCGGCCTGGGCGATCAGGTCGGCCGCGACCCAGGCGGGATTCGCCGCGGCGTCGGCGATCACCAGGACTTCGCTCGGTCCGGCCATTTTATCGATATCGACGACCCCATAGACCATCCGCTTGGCGGCCTGCACCCAGGCGTTGCCGGGACCGACGATTTTATCGACCGGCCGGATCGTCGCCGTGCCATACGCGAGCGCCGCGACCGCGTGCGCGCCGCCAATTCGATAGACCTCGCCAACCCCCGCGATCGCCGCCGCGGCCAGCGCCGCGGGCCGGTCGCCCGCGGCGGCAGCCCGCGAGACCATCACGATTTCCTTGACTCCGGCCACTCGCGCCGGCAACGCATTCATCAAAACGGTCGAGGGATACGCGCCCATCCCGCCGGGAACGTAAATGCCCACGCGCGCCAGCGGCCGCACCATCTGCCCAAGGCGCATCCCGAGCCGGTCGCGATAGGCGAACGAATGGTGCAGGGTGCGGCGATGGAACTCCGCGATCCGCCGCGCCGCCAGCTCCAGGGCGCGCCGTTGCGGCCCCGGCAGGGCGTCGCGCGCGGCGCGCAATTCCGCGGGCGCGACCCGCAAGCTCGCGGCGGTCAGGCGCGCGCCGTCGAAACGGCGGGCGAATTCGATCAGCGCGCGATCGCCGCGCCGGCGCACCGCCGCAAGAATCTTCGCCACGGCGGCGTCGAGCGCGCCGCCGGCCGCGCCGCGCCGGCCGCCGGCCGCTTCAAGAAACCGGCGCAACGCGGGCGTATCCGCGGCGAAAATTTTAAGTTTCATCCCGCCACCGCATGCGCCGCCCATCGGCGCGCCGCGCGCTGGCCGTCATGCCTCCGGCGCCCGCTCGATCCGCGCGCCGAGCGCCGCGAGTTTGCGATCGAGCGCCTCGTAGCCGCGGTCCAGATGATAAACCCTGCTCACCGTGG
>DAHZDR010000109.1 GCA_027403435.1 Deltaproteobacteria bacterium | reverse complement strand
GAAGCCGAAGGCGAAAGCTTTGCGGCGCAAATATCGCCGGGTCATCCGTTCCGGGCCGATCATGTGATGGACGCGGGCTTGCGGAGCGAAGCCGATCGCGCCGCCGTGCAGCATGATGCGTTCGAACAGCTCGGTATCCTCGCCCGATATGGGGTTTGCGCCGACGACCCCCAGGTCTTCGCGAAAATTGCCGAAAAGTTCGAAGGTGCGGCGGCGAAATCCGGCGTTGGCGCTGAAATAGTTGTGAATCGAATCGCGCATGGCGGCCGCGGCGTCGGCGAGCGCGGCTTCGTCGTGCACGGCGAGCCTGACGTACAGGCTGCGGCCGAGCCATAGCGGCGGCGCCGTCTGCCATCGCGGCAGCACCATCCCGCAGGCGACGTCGAGCGCGCGGCGATCCATTTCCGCCAGTATCCGCACCGCCCAGTCGGGTTCGGCGATCACGTCGTCGTCGATAAACAGGATGAAGTCGCCGCGCGCCTCGGCGATTGCGCGGTTGCGAGCGCGGCTCGATCCCAGCTCCGGTTCGATAACGTAGCGCACCGCCATCGGCGCCGTGCGCGCAAAGACTTCGACCGCGTCGTGGGTATCGTCGGCCGAGGCGTTATCGACGATCAGGCATTCGGTCTCGACGCCCTCAGGCAGTTGGAGCGCCGCGATGCTGGAGAGCGTGAGGCCGAGCAGGCGCGATCGGTTATGCGTGGGCACGGCGATGGTGACGATAGCGCTCATTATTTGGGCGACCTGGATGGGGTGGCGGCGCGGTTGTCCGCGCCGCGGATTGGCGGCGGCGCGCCCGCGCGCGGCGCTTCGGCGGGCGCGGACGCGGATTTGAGTTTTGGCAGCGGCGCCGGCGACTGGGTGAAGACGATGGCGCCGACGGTCACGTACGGCGTCGCCTCCTGCTGCACGCTCACCGGCGCGGTCAGAATAAAGCCGAAGGGGCGGCGCTCGCCCGGCAGCAGTGGAATAACGGGCCGGCTGAAATCGGTGAATTCGAGCGGCGTCACAATAATCGGATGGCGTTCGGTATAGGCCGTTTTGGCGTCTTTGCCGCGGCCGGAATACCAGGTAACGGCGATTTGCACGTTGTCTATCGCACGTTTGCCGTGGTTGACGATCGAGCCAAAGACCGCCGGCACGCGCTCCTCCGACATTCGCATCGCGACGTCGCTCAGGCTGAGATTGCGCGCGGCGTAAGCGCGGCTTTCCGGAATTTGCGCCTGCGCGGCTTCAATCTGATCGAGTTCGGCCGCATAGCGATAGGCGAGTCCCAGCGCGTCGGTCGCCGACAACCCGCGCAGTTGCGCGATAATCGAGCGATAGCCCGCGATAGCCGTCGGAAAATCGTATTCGCGATAGGCGGCCGCGGCCTCACGCTGGAGGTCCACCAGATGGTCGCGGCGGGCGAAAGCGGCCACCACGCGCCAGCGATGGCGTTCCTTGAGCAGATAAATCAGGTCATCGAACGTCACGCGGGGATAGTTTCCGGACTTGAGCGAAGTTTCGGCCAATTCGGCGCCGGAGCGATCCATGCCGGCCGCGGCGTCCAGGGTTCGTTCCCATAATGGAAGATCGGGCATGGTAACCCGCACCTCGACGCTGGCGATATTGCCGTTGCGCTGTTCGTCGCCGATCTCAAAGGTCGTCGCGCGGAGAATCGGCCTGAACCAAACCGGATCGGCGTTCGGACCCATTGGAATTTCGGTCAGAAATTCGGCCAGCGTGCGGGTTTTGCGATCCTGTTTGGTGAGCATCGCATAGCATACGGCGTATTTATACTGTCGCAGATTGGCGAGGTAGCGGATCGCGACGCCGCGTGGCGTGTTCCGCGCGCATCCGGAGATCGCCGCCGCCAGCGCGATCGCGAGCGCCGCGGCCGCCGCGCGCCACGCGCGGTCGCGGTGTTTTGTGCGACAACGATTGTCGCCGCCGTGGCTACCTTCGTTCGTGCGCATCAGGAGGTTGCGCGAGGAGGCATCTGTTTGAGTTCGACGAGGTTGCCTTCGGGGTCGCGGATATACACGGAAAGGCCGGCGCCGCGCGCGCCATAGCGAATCGCCGGCTCGCCGACAATCTCCACGCCGCGGCCGCGCAGATATTCGAGCGCGGCGTCAAGGTCGGGGATTTCGACGCCTAGGCAGAAATGGTCGAGGTCGCGCGCGTCCTTCCGCCGCGGCTCGGACGCCGGGATTAGATCGACCATCCCGGAGCCGGCGCGCAACTGAATCAGGCCGATCGACTCGACCCGGCGCTCCTCGGCGAGACCGACGACGCGTGTGTAAAAATCGAGCATCATCGGCTGGTTGCGGCAGCGCAGCACCAGATGATCGAGTTCGGCGACTTTGAAGGGAGGATT
>DAHZDR010000104.1 GCA_027403435.1 Deltaproteobacteria bacterium | reverse complement strand
CATCCTCGAGGCCGCCCTGGCCGGCGCGGGCGCCTGCGCCCGAACCGGCGCGCCGAGCGTCAAAAAAACCGCGAACGCCGCGGCGCCGATCAACCATTCCCGCTTCGCCATCGCATCATCCTCCGCCAGCCGCGCGCGCCGCGCCGATCCCGAGTTTTGCGGCGCGCGGACCAGCGCGCCGCCGCCAAATGCCGTGAGCCTAGCGCTTGCGCGGCGCTTGGTCAGCCGGTTTTTTCGCATTTAACTTGATAAATCTTGATTTATCTGGATATATCTGGATTACAAACCATGTAAACGGAGCCAAACCGATGGCCAGACCAAACGCAATCGTCAATCAGGCCGACCTCAAGTGGACCGAATCGTCCGCCAGCCGCGGCTTCCGCTGCCGGCGCAAGTCCCTGGGCGCGGCGGCCGGCGCGCGGATGCTCGGCGCGAGCCTTTACGAAACGCCGCCGGGAGCGTCCGCATGGCCCCGTCACTTCCATAGCGCCAACGAAGAGGCGATCTTCATCCTTGAAGGCGCCGGAACGCTGACCCTCGGCGACGCGCAATTTCCCGTTGGCAAGGGCGACTTCGTCGCGCTGCCGCCCGGTCCCGGACAGGCGCATCGGCTGGCCAACACGTCGGACCAGCCGCTGGTCTATCTATGCGTCTCCACGATGGTCGAGCCGGAGGTGACCTTTTATCCCGACTCGGAGAAATTCGGCGTGATGGTCGGCGCGGCGCCGGGCGGCGACAAAACGCGCCGGACTTTCGAGGGAACGTTCCGCGCCGGCGCGAAGGTCGGCTATTTCGACGGCGAACCTGACGCCTGACGTGCTAGAATCCGCCGCCACGGAGGCTGCGGATGGCGGGCGCCTGGGGAGCGAGCGAAATTATCGACAATCTCTACGTCGGCGATTTGCAGGACGCCGCGCGTTTCGACGGCCTGATCATTTCGGTGCTGCCGGAACGCTTCGCCGGCGAACCGCCGCGCGCGATCATGCTGCCGTTTATGCAAAACGGCCGCGCCACGCTCGACAGCGCCGCCGCGCTGATCGACGCCGCGCTCGAACGCGGCCTGCGCGTGCTGGTGCATTGCGAAGAAGGCTGCGAGCGCGCGCCGCTCACGGTCGCGTGGTATTTGACGCGCCGCCGCGGCATGACGCTCGACGAAGCCTACGCGCTGCTCAAACAGCGCCGCCCCATCGTCGCGGATCGCCGCCGCTGGCTCGGCGTCTATAACCGCTGAGCCGCGCCGGCGGCGAGAGCCGGCGGCTCAGTAGGCCGACTCCAGCAGCGAGACGATCTCCTCGCGATTGACCGGCCGATCGACCACTCCGGAATGTTCGACTTCGTTGAGCACCGTGCCGGCGATCTCGGCGAGTTCGCTCCGCTTGACGCCGGCCTCGCGCAGCGTGTGGGGCACGTTGAATTGCGCGATGAATTTTTCCACCCGATCGGCGCATTCCAGCGCCGCCGGACCCGCGTTCGCCGGATCGAATTTGACGCCGAGGCCCGCGGCGATCGGCGCGAAGCGTTGCGGCGCGACGCCCGCCATAAAGCGCATCACGTGCGGCATCGTGATGCATGACGTGACGCCGTGCGGCACGTCCCATTTGGGGCCAATCTGATGGCCGAGCGCGTGCGAGACGCCGAAGCGCGTGTTCAGTCCGCCGAAAATCGAAAACCACGCCGCCATCTGGCAATACCCGCGATGGGCGATCGAGGCCTCGCCAGTGGTTTTGATCGACGCCGGCAGATGCTCGACCAGCAGCGCGATCGCCTTGGCCGCAAGCGTGTCGGCGATCAACTGATGGCGAATCGAATAGGACGCCTCGACCGCGTGATCGAACGCGCGCATCCCGGTGGCGACCCATAGCCATTCGGGCGTCTCCACGGTCAACTCGGGATCGTTCAGCACCAGGCGCGGTTGCAGGCGCGCGTCGATCACGCCGCCCTTGACCCGGCTGGCCTCGTCGGTGACGCCGCCGATCGGCGTGTATTCGCCGGCCGAAAGCGTGGTCGGCACGGCGAAATGGACGACGTCGCGGCCGTCGCCGCGGATGCCGCCGGAAAATTCCAGGCCGCGGGCGCCGGAAGTCGCGTCGCTCCCGCTCAAAATCGAAGCCGCCGCGACCTTCACGGTGTCGATCGGGCTGCCGCCGCCGAAGCTGATCACCGCGTCGGCGTCCACCCGGCGCATCTCGGCCGTCAACGCGCGCACGGTCGCGGCCGGCACATGCTGGGCGCAGCCCGCGTAAACCGCGGCGCAGCGGGCGCCCAGCGCGCCGGTCACGCGCTCGAGCAATTGCGATTTGCCGAGCGTCTTGCCGGTCGCGACCACCGCGCGGCTGAGCCCGCGCCGCTCCAGCTCGCGGCCGAGCGTGGCGACTTTGCCCGGACCGAAAACGACCCGTTCGAGTTTGGTGAAATTGAATTCGCCCGCCGGCGTGTCCATCAGCGTGTCCTCCAGGTGGGGCGCGCCGTTGGCGATCGCGCGCGCCGCCGAATACCGCCGACGATCTCACCCGGTCAGGGATGCGGCGGCCGGTTCAAGGCTTGATTATCACGAGTGTGCCGATCGGCAGAAGCCGTTCGAGCTGCGTAATATCGGCGTTGTCCACCGAAATGCATCCGGTGGTCCAATCGACGTCGCCGAGATTCAGAATCGGTTCGTCGGTGCCGTGGATACCGACGCTGCCGCCCGCGCCGATCCCGCGCGGCAAATCGCCGTCCGCCCGCATCCGCGCGTAATGCTCGCGATCGTGCTCGTTCGGATAGTTGATCTTCATGAACCAGCGGAAGCGCGCGCTGCGATGCTTGGAGACGATCAGGTAGTCGCCCTCGGGCGTGCGCCGGTCGCCCTCGAACTCCTTGGGTCCGCCGAAATGGCTGCGGCCAAAGACCGCGTGATAGTTCTGGTACGGATAGCCCCGGTAATCGACCTCGAGCAGATGGCGCGACTTCCATGCGCGCACCACCCAGTTGACTGGATTCATGGTCCGCGACGGGGGATCGCGCAGATACAGCAGCATCCCGGCGGGAGTCGCGCTGGCCGAATGGCCGCTCGGCGCCACGGCTGCGCCGGCCGGGCGCGGTGGCGTAATCGCCGCGACGGTCGCGGGCGCTGGGCGCGCCGGCGCAATCGCAACGGCGCCGGCCGGGCGCGGCGGATTCGGCGCGGCGTACGCGAGCGGACTGGGCGCCCCGGCGGGCGTGGCGCGCGCGGCCG
>DAHZDR010000089.1 GCA_027403435.1 Deltaproteobacteria bacterium | reverse complement strand
GCTGGTGCTGTTCGCCGTCGGTTACATCTTCGAAGGACTGCTGGCGGGCGAGCGATCGCCGGCCGTCGCCGGCTTGCGCTTTCTTGCGATTGCGCTCAGCGCCGCCGCGATTGGCTATGTAATTGGTCTTTTGATTGCGCCCATCGGAGCCTCCGCGGTCGGATGAAGCCGCGCGTGCATTCTTCTCTGACCGCTTTTCTGGCCCATTACGCAAGCCTGCGCCGCGCCCGCGTGCACGGGACGCTCGCTCCCGCCGCCGCGCAAACGCTCGCCTCGATGGAAGCTTCGATGGGCGAATTGTCCGAGGCCGAGCGCGCGGCGCTGACCGCCCAAACCGCCGATTCCTCCGCGCCGGAGGCGCGCCGGCGCGCCCGCGCTGAACTCCGGCTTGCGCGCATCCTGGCGGCGCGCGGGTATCTCGCCGCTTAGGCCGGCGCTGCGCGGAGATGCTCGCCTACGTTATCCGCCGCGTATTTTTTGGCTTGGTGGTGCTTGCGGGCGCCTCTGTCATCACCTTCACGATCGCGTACGTGGCGCCGGCCGATCCCGCCGTCGCCGTTGCCGGCGCCAAGGCCGACCCGCAAACGCTGGCGACCATTCGCCGCCAGCTGGGCCTCGATCAGCCGCTCTATATTCAATATGCCCGCTATGCCGATCGCGCGTTGCACGGCGACCTCGGCCGCTCCTATATCCGCCGCGAAGCGGTCACGGATCTAATCCTGAGCCGCTTTCCCGCGACCGCGATGCTTGCCATTTCGGCGATCGTCCTTTCGCTTATCCTCGGCGTCGCCGCCGGGACGCTCGCCGCCGCCTATCGCGGCCGCGCGCTCGATAACTGGCTGCTGGTCGCCGCCCTGGCGCTGCTCTCGATGCCGGTGTTCTGGCTGGGCACGCTGCTGCTCATCGCCGGCGGCCTCTATCTGCGATGGTTCCCGCTGGGTGGTTTCGACGGCTCGCTCAGCCTCGTGCTGCCCACGCTCACGCTGGCCCTTGGCGCTGCCGCCTACTATTCGCGCATCCTTCACGCCAGCCTCGCCGACGCGCTCGATCAGGATTACGTTCGCACCGCGCTCGGCAAGGGCCGCTCGCGCCGCGCCGCGATCCTGCGCCATGCGATGCCCAACGCGATCCTGCCGCTGGTGACGATCGCCGGCCTCGATTTCGCCGGCCTGCTGTCCGGCGTCGTCCTCACCGAGACCGTCTTCAATTGGCCGGGATTGGGCCGCCTCGCTTTTGAAGCCGTCTTCAACCTGGATCTCCCGCTGATCATGGGCACGGTATTGTTTTCCGCCGCGCTGGTGGTCGCCGCCAATTTGATCGTGGATTTGCTTTACGCATGGCTCGATCCGCGCATCGATCTCGGCGGCGGGCAGGAGTAATCCGCCCCGAAAATCCATGAGATGCGCGCCAATCGCAATCCCACGATGAAGTTCCGGCTCAATTTCATGGAAGCCGCCGGCGCCGCGATGGTGCTCGGACTGGCGATCGCCGCGGTTTTCGCGCCCGCGCTTGCGCCGCACGATCCCGTCCGCGCGGTCGCCGCCACGTTCGGCGATCCGGCGCCGCCTTCGCTCGCGTTTCCGCTCGGCACCGATCAACTCGGCCGCGACGTCCTCTCCCGCATCATTTACGGCGCGCGTATCTCCCTCGCCGTCGGCGTCGCCGCGATGGCGCTGACGCTCGCGATTGGCGTCACGATCGGCCTTGCCGCCGGCTTCCTCGGCGGCGCCGTCGATTCGCTCCTGATGCGCTTTACCGACGTGATGCTGACGATGCCGGCCTTGCTGCTCGCGATGGCTCTGGTCACCGTGCTTCAGCCCGGAGTCCTGACCGTCCTGCTGGTGATCGGCCTCGTTTCATGGACGCAGGTCGCCCGCGTCGTCCGCGCCGAGGCGCTTGCGGTATCCCGGCGCGATTTCGTGGTCGCCGCCCGCGCCCTTGGCGCCGCGCCCGCGCGCTTGATTTTGCGCCACGTCGCGCCCAACGTGATGCCGATTATCGTCGTGATGGCGGCGCTCGGCACGTCGGGCACGCTTCTGCTCGACGCCGGGCTGTCCTTCCTGACCCTCGGCGTGCCGCCGCCGACGCCAAGCTGGGGCCGCATGATCGAGGAATCGACCGCCTATTTCCGCACCGCGCCGTGGCTGGCGATTTTTCCCGGGCTTGCGATCCTCTACGCCGTGATGGGCTTCAACCTGCTCGGCCACGGCTATCTGCGCCGCCGTGGGCGGCGCGCGTCCACGTTGTAACGCGATGGCTCCGACGTGCGCGATATTTCCGCGCTGGCGGCGCCTCCGCCGATTCCGCCCGTTCCCGATCCGCGTCGCGGCCGCGCTCCTCGCCGCGCTGATCCTGCCCGCCTGTCACGCCGGCTCGGCGCCGCCGATCTTTCCGCCGGGCGCGCAGGTGCTCCAGCTTGCCAGCCTCGACGACGTTCCGACCCTCGATCCCGCCGCCGGCTACGACGTCGATTCCTGGATGTTCGAGCAGATGCTCTTCGACACGCTGATCCGTTACAGCGACGCCGGGGTCGATCTCGTCCCCGATCTCGCGACTGCATGGACCGCCGCGCCGGACTCGGCCGTCTTCACCTTTCATTTGCGCCGCGACGCCCGCTTCACCAATGGCCGCCTCGTCACCAGCGCCGATTTCAAATTCGCGATCGAACGCGTCCTCGACCCGAAAACGCGCTCCAAAGGGATGGAATATTATCGCGGGATCGCCGGCGCCGCGGACTTCGCCGCCGGCCGCGCCAAATCCGTCGCCGGCATCGAAACTCCCGACCCCTGGACCATCGTGTTTCGCCTGAACGCGCCCGATCCGATCTTTCCGCACAAGCTCGCGATGCCCTTCGCGGCCGCCGTCCCGCGTGAAGTCGTCGCCCGCTACGGCGAAGATTTCTCCCGCCACGTGGTCGGCAGCGGACCCTTCATGCTGCGCCAATGGATCGGCGGCCAGCGTATCGTCTTGGTCCGCAATCCCGGCTATTTCGTGAAAGGCGCGCCGCGCCTCGACGGCGTAATCGAGGCGATCGGCGTCAGCGAGGATCTGCAATGGTTCCGCTTCGAGGCCGGCGCGATCGACCTCTCCGCGATTCCGCCCGCCGTCTTTCCCTACGTCGTCAAAACTCCCCGTCTCAACGCGCTCACGATGCGGATCGTGACGATGACCACGCGCTACCTCGGCATGAATTGCCGGATGCCGCCGTTTACCGACGTGCGCGTGCGCCGCGCGCTCAATTACGCCGTCAACAAACGCAAGCTCGTCGCCGTGATCAATGGCCGCGGCATCCCGGCCAACGGCGTCCTGCCGCCGTCTCTGCCCGGCTACGATCCCACGCTCCCCGGCTATCCATATGACCCCGCGCGCGCCCGCACCCTGCTCGCACAGGCGGGCTACGCGCATGGCTTCGCCGCCACGCTCTGGATGCCCGCCGATCAGACCATGATGATCCTTGGCCAGTCCGTGCAGCAGGATCTCGCTCTCGTCGGGGTCAATCTGCGGCTCAAGCCGGTCGCCTTCGCGCCCTTTCTCGAGGCGATTCGCCAACCCCAAACCGTGCCGCTATTCTTCTCCGGATGGGAAGCCGACTTTCCCGATCCGGCGAATTTCCTCGAGGTCCTGCTGTCGCGCGCGCAATGGGGCGCCAACAACGACTCGTGGTTTTACGATCCCCGCTTCGACACGCTGCTGGCCGAGGCCGCTCCGATCGCCAATCCGGCCCGCCGCTACGCGATCTATCGCGAAGCTCAGCGAATCGCCGTGGCCAACGCGCCCTGGGTCTTTCTCTATTTCCCGGTCACTTGGGAAATCCGCCAGCCCTGGATGCATGGCCTCGTGCTCAATCCGATGCGTCCGGCGCGGCTCGACCGCGTCTGGCTGTCGGCCCATCCGCCCGCAAAATGAACATTGGGAGTCGCGCCGATGCGCCCTGATTCTCCGCCCTACGCCGCCGCCGCTCGCCGCCATCTTGCCAACGCCGATCCCGCGCTCGCCCGCGTGGTCGAGGAAGTTGGGCCGATCAAATTCGTCCATCGCCGCGAACGCTTTCCCGCCCTCGTCCGCGCGATTGTCTTCCAGCAACTGGCGGGCGCCGCCGCCGCCACGATTCTAAACCGCGTCGTCCGCGCCACCGGCGCCGGCCGCTTTCCAACGCCCGCGCGGCTTCTGGCCGCAAGCGACGATACGCTGCGCTCTGCCGGCCTCTCGCGCGGCAAAATGGCCTATCTTCGCGATCTCGCCGCCCGCGTCCGCGACGGCTCAATCAACTTCCATCGCTTTCCCCGCATGTCAGACGAGGAAATCATCGAACATCTTACCGCCGTCAACGGTATCGGCCGCTGGACCGCCGAGATGTTCCTGATGTTCAATCTGCTGCGGCCCGACGTTCTGCCGGTCGGCGACCTCGGCGTGCGCAACGCCGCCGGCCGGCTCTACGCGATGGCCAAACCGCCGACGCCCGCGGAATTGCGCGAACTCGGCGAGCGCTGGCGGCCATATCGCTCCGCCGCTTCATGGTACCTGTGGCAAAGCCTGCGGATCGTCACGCCCGCCGGCGCCCCGCCCAAACCCTCGACGGACCGCAAAATCGGCCGTGTGGCCGATCGCCGCAGGACTGCTTGACCAATATATTCGGCGATTCGATTCAATAGCTAGTGATAGCGATTCTTTTGCGCCATTGGAGTTAAATAGCCGCGTTCAGCTTGGCTATTGACGCCATGGAAAATCCCGACGGCCGTGTTGAATTGAAGCCGCGTCTTTGCGTCTAAATAACCGAGTCTGAAGAACACAGGAAACGCGCGGCGAATTATAGCGTTTTATCACGCATCGTCGCCCAATTGCTTATGTCGGACGAATTTGCTTCCCGATGGACCGTCTGAGGTTATTACGGCGTCCGCAAACGCTTTGTCGCATGCGCCGGCGAAGCATTCCACCTGCGATAGCGAACGCGGCGGCGTATCGAAAGTGGAAATCGTTCGTATTTCCAATCGCCCGGCCGTATAGTCTTTGGCGTTCCATTTGGTCAATAAACCGGGAGATTCGCGATGCCGAGCTTTTCGCTCAGAAATCCATATCTGATTGTTGTCGGCGCATTGTTAGTCGCGCTTTTGGGCGTTACCGCGTTCACCCGGATGCCAGTTGACGTTTTCCCGCGACTGCATATCAAAGCCGCGGTGGTCGCCACCTTTTATCCGGGCTATGCGCCGATGGCGATGGAGCAGGATATAACCAGCCGGTATGAGCGTTTCTTTACGCTCGGCAGCGGGATCAAGCATATCGAATCGCGGTCGCTGCCGGGCGTCAGCCTGGTCACGGTCTATTTCCATGACGACGTCAACATGGACGCCGCCGCGGCCAATCTGGCCACTTTGGCGATGGGCGATCTGGGCCTGATGCCGCCTGGAACGTTGCCGCCGCTGGTGTTGAAGTACAACGCCTCGTCGTCGATTCCGGTCATCCTCGTCACCGTCACCGGGCCCTACGGGCAGACCGAGCTGCAAAACCAGGCGC